>JAHENZ010000181.1 GCA_018609755.1 Salinivenus sp.
CAGTGCGACGAGCATCTACCTGTATTTTGACAGCAAAGATGCTCTCCTGCACGCTCTCATTCACGAGGGCATGATGCAGTTGCACGACGAACTCGCTGAGGTGGCCCGGCAGTTCCCTGATGCCCCGCTGTCCCGTCTCCGCGCGCTGTGTCGATGCTTCATCGACTTTGGCCTCGACAATCCGGAGTACTACGAGATCATGTTTCAGCTCCGACCCGAACGGATGGAGCGGTATCCCCCGGAAAAGTATCGACAGGCACGGAGCAATCTCGAGTTTTTTTCCCAGACCCTGGTGGAGGGACGAGAGCAAGGACTCTTTGAGGTAGAAGAGGCCAAGGTGTTGGCCAGTACCATTTGGGCGTCGCTCCACGGGACTGTTTCACTGCTTCTTGCAGGGCGTATCGACGCGCAGATTGAGCGCGAGCAATTCATCGAGGAAGCAATTCGACGGACCCTGCAGGGATGCCAGGCATCTGGGATCCCATCTTCAGCCTGACGTGTTTACCGTCAGGTCCTCTCTCCGTTTAGCGACAAGACCGACGCTGCGGCTCATGCCCGGACCGATCCATACTGCACCTCCTGACGCTGGCTCTGTTGCCCTGGGCGAGACCCTTCCCGATCTGCTATACGACGCCTGTGAGGCCTACGAGAATCCGCAGGCCTTAAACCAGCCGCAGGCCGACGGGTGGACGCCGCTCTCGCTTGATCAATTCCGAATTCAGTCGGAGGAGACGGCTCTGGGGCTGTTGGACCTTGGGTTGGAGCGAGGGGATCGAGTGGCGCTCTTGCTCGAAAGCGACGTTCAGTTCTGCGTCGTCGACATGGCCTGTTTGATTGCCGGACTCATCGACGTGCCGTTGTACCTGTCGAGCTCAGCGGAGCAGATGTCGTACGTGGCTGAGCACTCGGAGGCGAAGGCGCTGGCGGTGGCCAATCCGAAGCGCCTCGAGCAAGCAGCTGAGATCTTGCCCGACCTTCCGAACATCGAGACGATCATTCTTTGTGAGTCTGGCGGTGAGGCTGAGTCCCCTGCTCTTCCCGACGGCGTCAGGCTCGTCACGCTCGATGAGGTGCGAAGCCGTGGGCGAGACTCGACCGAGGACCAGGAAACGTCGATTCAGGCCCTCCGCGATCAAATCGACCCGCAGGACCTGGCCACCATCATTTACACGAGCGGGACGACGGGGCGGCCGAAGGGAGTCATGCTTACCCACGAGAACATCTCGTCGAACGCCCTGAATTCAGTGGGGGAACTCACGGGATTCAAAAATGGACCGGATGGGGAAGTGGTGCTGTCCTTTCTTCCCCTCACGCACATCTTCGCCCGGATGCTGCAGTATGCCTTCATGCTTCGGGGCGTGAGCATCTACTTCGTTCATCCTGATAACCTTGTGGAAGCGCTCCCGAAAGTCCAGCCCACCGCTTTTGCATCGGTCCCACGGGTGCTAGAGAAGGTGTATGCGGGCATCCGGAAGAAGATTATGGGCATGGAAGGACTGCAGCGGCGCATTGGGGAATGGGCGTTGGGCTTGGCACAAGAGTACGAGATGGACCGAGAGATGTCGACGTTCTACGAGTTGAAGCGTGCAGTTGCGGATCGGCTCGTCTTTCGGAAGTGGCGCGATGCACTGGGCGGACGTGTGAGTTGGATCGTGGTTGGAGGGGCAGCCCTTCAGCCGGATCTCGCCAATACGCTGGCGGCAGCGGGCATCACGACCCTGCAGGGCTACGGCCTCACCGAGACGAGTCCCGTCATCTCCTATACGCGGCCGGAGCGCATCAAGCCGGGCACTGTGGGGGAGCCTCTGCCGGGGGTAGAGGTGCGCATTGCCGACGACGGCGAGATCTTGACGCGTGGGCCGCACGTCATGAAGGGATACTACAAGCGCCCGGAGAAGACCGACGAGGTGATCACTGAGGACGACTGGTTCCACACCGGGGACATCGGCGAGTTTGACGAGGACGGGTACCTGAAAATCACCGACCGGAAGAAGGACCTCTTCAAACTGTCGACCGGCAAGTACGTGATGCCGCAACCCATCGAAAACCAGTTGGGCAGTCAGCCGCTCGTAGACAAAGGCGTGGTGGTGGGGAGCGACCGGAAGTTCTGTGCGGCTCTTATTTTCCCGGCGGAGGATCAAGTTCGGGCGGAAGCCAAAGAGCGGGATCTTGATCCCGACGCGTCCTTTAAAGAACTGCTCCAGCATTCAAAGATTGTGGATGCGTTTCGAGACCTCGTGCGGGAGGCGAACGAAGGTCTCGATCATTGGGCCACCGTGAAGCGATTTGCACTTGTGCCCAATGAGCTCACTATCGAGTCGGGACTCCTGACCCCGACGCTGAAGGTGAGACGGCCCGAAGTACAGAAGACCTTCGCGGCGGAAATCGACGCACTGTACTACGAGGACGGGCCGCCGACCGAGCCGACGGACCGAGGGGCAGTCATCGTCGAACTCGATCCTCACTAGCGGGACGTGCCACCGATTTCCACTGGCAATTTTTCGGAAGCGGTTCCGTTTTCACTGTCCCGGGAAGTTAACACTGTTAATTTCATTTCCTCAAATCCAACATCGACTCTCATGGAAACGAAGGCCCTCGATACTCGCTCTCTTCGCCTTTCTGCTCCGGCGACCCATCGATCATTTCGTACAGCTGCTGTGCTGGGGGCAGGGACGATGGGGGCGCAGATTGCCGCCCACCTCGCCAATACCGGGTTGGAGGTCCATCTTCTCGACATTGTCTCGGACGACGATGACGATCCGAATGCGGTCGTGAAAGAGGGCTTTGAAAAGGCCCGCGAGGCCAGCCCCGATCCGTTCTTCACCGACGACGTAGCTGATCGGGTCTATCTCGGCAACTTCGAGGACGACTTCGAGCGCGTGGGGGAGGTCGACTGGGTCGTGGAAGCGGTGCTGGAGCGGATGGACGTGAAGCGGGACGTGCACGCTCGGATCGAGGAGCACGCGGCCGACGATGCGGTAATCTCGACCAACACAAGTGGGTTGCCCATTCACGAGATTGCGGAGGAGCGGTCCGAGGACTTCAAGCAGCGGTTCCTCGGCACGCACTTCTTTAATCCGCCGCGCTACATGAAGCTGCTGGAGCTGGTGCCCACCCAGCGCACCGATCCGTCAGTGCTGGAGCGCGTGGCCCAGTTTGGACGATTGCATCTGGGGAAAAGCGTCGTGGTGGCCAACGACGTGCCATACTTCATCGGCAACCGGATCGGCGTCTTTGCCCAGCTGCAGGCCATTCGCTACTACACGGACGGGGACTATTCGATCGAAGAAATCGACACACTCACCGGGCAACTTGTCGGGCATCCGAAATCCGCCACATTCCGCACCGCCGACCTCGTGGGGCTCGACGTCCTTACGGATGTGGCGAACAACCTCTACGAGAAAGTCGAGGGCGATGAGCGGCGCGAGGCCTTTCAGGTGCCGGAGGTGATGCAGCGACTCGTGGATGAGGGACGATTGGGTGAGAAGACGAAGGAGGGGTTCTATAAGAAGGTCGACGACGAAATCAAGTCGCTCGATCCGGAGACGTTCGAGTACACGAGTGCGGAGGAGGAAGAACTGGGCGATCTAAAGTCGATCAAGAAGGCGGGGGGGCTCGATGATCGGCTCCAGGCGCTCTACCAGGATACTGGGCGTGCGGGCACGTTCTTCCGCGAGACGACGCTCGAACTGCTCGGCTACAGTGCACGACGCATTGGCGAGATCACGGCCAATCCGGCGGACGTGGACCGGGCCATCCGGTGGGGCTTCAACTGGGAGAAGGGGCCGTTCGAGATCTGGGACGCCCTTGGCTTCGAAACCGTGCTCAACGGCATGGAGGAGCACGACATTGCGGTGCCCGAGTGGGTGGAGGCGATGCACAGCCGCGGGCACACGCAGTTCTACCAGGTGGAGGACGGGGAGCGCTCCGTCTATCTGCCCGACGAGCAGGGGTACGTCGACGATCCGCGCCCGAGCGACGAGCTCCGCCTCGCGTCCGTCAAGCAGGACGATTCCAACGAGATCTGGAGCAACGACGAGGCCGCTCTGCTCGACGTCGGCGACGGCGTGGCGCTCTACGAGTTTCGGTCCAAGGCCAACTCGTTGGGCCGCAACGTGATGATGGGTCTCCGCGAGTGCATCGATCGAGTGGAGAACGACCCGAATCTGCGGGGCATGGTCATCGGCAACGAGGGCAAGAACTTCTCCGTGGGCGCCAACCTGGGGGAGATGGCGATGGCGGCCTCGCAGGGCGAGTTTGAAGTCATCGGCCAGTACATCGACGAATTTCAGGATACCGTGCAGCAGGTGCGCTACGCCACGAAGCCGGTGGTGGCGGCGCCGCACCAGCGTACCCTCGGTGGCGCCTGCGAGATCTCGATGGCGTGTCCCTACCCCATCGCGGATGCCGAGACGTACATTGGCCTCGTGGAGCTCGGCGTGGGGCTCATCCCGGCGGGGACCGGCACGATGCGCCTGGCCGCGAAGGCGGCGAAGGAAGCGCCGAACGACAATCCCAGCGAAATTCAGGCACACCTCCGGCCGTACTTCGAAACCGTGGCGATGGCGGAGGTGGCCGAGGGGGCCGCGGAAGGCATCGAGATGGGGTTCCTGCCGGAGACGACGCGCATCGTGATGCATACGGACCGGCGCCTCTATGCTGCAAAGCAGCAGGTCCTTCGGCTGAGCGAGCAAGGCTATATGCCGCCGCCGGTGATGACCAACATCAAGGTGCTGGGCGAGAAGACGCTGTCGACCTTCAAGGTGGCGCTCATGCAGTACCGTGAGGGCAACTACATCAGCGAGTACGACGAGCACCTTGCTACGAAGCTGGGCACGGTCATGACGGGCGGCGAGCTCAGTGCTCCGCAGGAGGTTCACGAGAAGTATCTCCTCGAGCTGGAGCGGGAGGTCTTCCTCAGCCTGCTCGGCGAGCAGAAGACGCAGGAGCGCATCTTCCACATGCTGGAGCATAACAAGCCGCTTCGCAACTGAGCAGCTTCCGGTTTCTCTGACCCAACGTAAAGGCGTCCCGCCGGGACGCCTTTACAACGCCTATCAGATACCAAAGTAAAGCCGTCCCGCACCACGGGCATGACCTTACGGCCCCAGGGACGCCTTACCTCTATCTCGATAAAGCCGTCCCGCCGGGACGGCTCAACGTCTCTCAGATACTGAAATCACCGTCATGGAAGCACAAAACGGAGCCTACATCGTCAGCAGCGTGCGCACCCCGGTTGGCAAGGCCAACAAGGGCGTACTTCAGAACTATCGTCCCGAAGACCTCGGCGCCGAAGCCGTGAAGGGGGCCCTGAATCGCGTCGACGGCCTGGAGCCCGAGATGGTCGACGACGTGCTCATGGGCTGCGCCTTTCCGGAAGGGCCGCAGGGCATGAACGTGGGGCGCATCATTGCCCAGAAAGCGGGATTGCCGGATCGGGTGCCCGGTGCCACCATCAACCGTTTCTGCTCGTCCGGCCTGCAGACCATCGCGCAGGCGTCGCAGCACATCGCCACGGGTATGGCCGACGTGGTCGTGGCCGGCGGGGCGGAGTCGATGAGTCAGGTGCCCATGAGCGGCTTCTTCTTTCAGCCCGATCCGGAGCTCACGGACGAAGACATTGGCACGTACGTCTCGATGGGCATTACCGCCGAGAATGTGGCGGAGAAGTACGAGGTGCCCCGGGAGGATCAGGACCGGTTTGCACTTCGCTCCCACGAGCGTGCCGTGGATGCCATCGACAGCGGGCGGTTCGAGGACGAAATCGTACCGCTGGAGGTCGAAGAGACCCATTACGAGTCGGTGAATGGACACAAGGGCAGTACCACGACAATGTCGACCAAGGTGACGGTCGACGAGGGGCCCCGCAGAGACACAAACTTGGAGGTGCTGTCAAAGCTTCCGGCGGCGTTTAAGAAGGGTGGCAGTGTCACACCGGGGAACTCGTCGCAGCGGTCGGACGGCGGGGCCGCGACGGTCGTGATGGGCGAGCACACGATGAATGACCTCGGCGTGGACCCGCTCGGACGGATTGTCGGCTTCTCCGTCGCCGGGGTGGATCCGGAGCTGATGGGCATTGGGCCGGCAGAGGCCATCCCGAAGGTGCTGGAGCGGACGGGCATTGACCTGGACGAGATCGGGCTGGTGGAGCTCAACGAGGCGTTTGCGTCGCAGTCCCTGGCCGTGATCCGGGAGGTGGGGCTGGACGAGGACCTCGTGAACGTGAACGGCGGAGCCATCGCGCTCGGTCACCCGCTTGGCTGTACCGGGGCGAAGCTCACAGCCACGCTGCTCCACGAGATGATCCGGCGCGAGGTACGCTACGGCCTCTGCACGATGTGCGTGGGGGGCGGGATGGGCGCTGCGGGCATCATCGAAAATCTGCGGCTGTAAAGGCGAATCCTTATCCCAGCAAGGAGGAGAGCGGCCCGCCGGGGGCGTCGTGCCCCCGGTTCCCGTTCGTTCAGGTGTTCAGATCCTTACTCTGCAGCCGTCGGCTTCAGGATGACCCTGCGATATCCGGTGAGAGGGTGAGTCCCGTCATCGGTGACCTCAAGAATGAGGTGGATACTCTCCCCCGCGGCGTTCGAGGGGATGTCCACGGTCACCTGGGAGGATGTACTGTCCGAGAGCGAGACCTCCTGTGTGTACGTGCCCGCCTCGGATAGAATCCACCACGAGAATGACAGGCGGTCTCCGTTTGGGTCGTAGGTTTGGGAGGCATCGAGGGTCACGGTCGTTCCTGCTTCGGGCCTGCGCGTAATGGTCGCTAGGCTGCTGTCTCCGTCGACAATGACCTGCGGGTTCAAATTACCCGTTCCGTCTTGCGCCCAGTCCATCCGGGCGGCAAAATTGTGAAAGGTGGCCGGATAGAAGTGCTCCAGCTCGCTCCGGCACGTGGTGTAGGCCTCAAGCTCGTCGTGATTTGTGTAGGCGTACGTCTCGTCGTCCGGCCCGATCGCCCATTCAAAATACCCGCCCCAGCTTCCCCAGCCCGGGTGCTCGGGGCGGTTGAGGCCGTTCGGCAGGACGTACAGGAAGGAGGGCGTGTCGCCTTCCACGCCGTATTCGTACTTCGGGTACATGCTACCGAGGGTGCCGTGGTCTTGAACGTGAGCGGCGTACTCGTCCCAGTTGTCCCGTCCGGTTCCGTTCTGGAATTTCCACGCGCACTCGTCCCAGAGAAAGAAGAGATCCTTCTTGAACTCCCGGCGCATCCACTGATGGGAGCTGATGTCGTAGGGCGTCCCGTCTTTGTAGCTCCGGTCCTGGTCGGTGATCGTGTAGGTCCGGATCTGGTCCAGGAAGTCCTGAAGTTGGGCGTCGGTTCGGTTCTCGCGGACCCGCCAGATGGACTGGGCGAGCGTGTTGGCCCCGCCCCAGACGAGGACCCACACGGGACGATCGTCTTCCTGGTCGGCCATCTCGATGATGAAGTCACTGCCGGGAGAATCATTGCCCTCGCCGACGTGCTCCATTCCCCGCACCTGACTGCCGAGCATCGTGCGGGAGCGCAGGTAGTCCGGGCTCGGCCAGTAGCCGATCCGCTGTTTCGTCTCGTCGGCCTTGTGCCCCTCCTGATCGGAGCGTGTTCGGAGGTTGGGGAGATCCTCCTCGTAGGCGTCGATGGCGTCGTGGATCAGGCGGATCCAGTCGGCGTTGCCCCCGGAATCGGACCACCCGGTGGTCGACACGAGCCCTTCGATCTCGAACAGATCGGCGTGGACGAGCAGCCGAATCATCGACTCCATGTCGTCGGGCTCCACGTCGTTGGGCGAGATGTCGGTCAGCACGACGATGCGCGGCTTCAGCGAGTCGGCTGAAGACTGGGCAGTAGCTGGGGATTGGGCATGCAGGAGTGCAGGAAGCAGAAGAAGGGCGGTGAGGCAGAAGAGCTGTTTCATGATTCCCCTGTTGCTGGTTGATGGCAGTCAATCAGTCGTACGGTAGACGGACCGATTGTCTTTTCATAAGAGGACTCTCAATTTGGGATAGGACTACGAGCACATCTACCACTATTTCGAGAATGATATGGCGGATTCCGAGATTCGCGACGCATACACGTTTGACGAGGAGCGCTCCGAACTCGAGCCGTACGGATGGACGTGCGAGCAGTGGCGGCCCAACCTCATGGGACGGCCGGACCGCCACAATGAGTTGGAACTCAACCTCCTCCGGAGCGGGACGCTGACCTACCTGCATCGCGGCAGGCGGGTGACGCTGGAACCGGGCCGACTGACCATCTTCTGGGCCCTTCAGCCGCACCAAATCGTCAACTTTGAGGGAGAAGACATCTACTACGTCGCCACGATTCCCTTTACGACCGTTCTGCAATGGCGATTACCGCCCGCGTTTATCAACGAGATCATGGCCGGGGCCATGCTCCAAGAAGCAGACGAGGACGTGGCTCGGCTCGACGACGCTGTCTTCGAGCGCTGGCTCAGTGATGTCGATTCAGGTTCTCGGGAGGCGGAGGAGGCCATGAGGCTCGAGATGGAAGCCCGGCTTCGGCGGTTGGCACTTTCCTGCGAGACGGTGGGTGATCATGAGGAGAGTGGGAGTGTCGAAGACGCCTCCGGTGCTGAAGACGGTTTCAGTAACGTTGAGCAGATGGCAGTTTTCGTCGCCACCCACTACCGAGAGGACATCCAGGTGCGGGAGATCGGGCAAGCCGTTAACCTGCACCCCGACTACGCCAATGTTCTATTCCGCGAGGCCCTCGGCATGACACTCAGCGATTATCTGCTCGAACACCGGATCGCACACGCGCAGCGGATGCTCGCCACCACCAACGAAAAAGTTGCTAGCATCGCATTCGCGTCCGGCTTCGGATCGATCAGCCGGTTCAATGCGGCGTTCAAGTCTGCTTCCGACTGTACCCCGACCGAGTACCGCCGGCAACATCAACTCCACGATTGACGGCAGGGCATGGAAACGTTCGAAGCAAGAAGGGGCCCTGCCTCCATGCGTTCAACTGTATCACCAGGAAAGTGTGCAGATTCGCAAAACATAACACCGTTAAGTGTGTTATATCTATCACTTAACGGTGTTAATCCCTCCAAAGAAGCTGATTTGAGGCGATCCAGCGGAAGAGAACGGAGGGCGGCATCGGATTTCAACCTACGTGTCCAAAAGTGAAGGAGGCTCGTTATGAATCTCCCCTTGTTTGATGTATTCGCAGGAATGCCGACACTCGGCATTGTCGCGGGCGTTGTGCTCGTTGCCTTTGTGCTGGGGTACACCGGCGCGCCGCTGTGGCTCTGGGCGATTGCGGGAGCCGTGGGACTGTACGGCGGCGGGGCACCACTCTGGCTATGGATTCCCTACGGCGTGCTCGTGGCCGTTTTCAACATTGCTCCGATTCGGCGCATGGTCTCTGCGTCCTTAATGAAAATGATGGAAGCGCTTCAATTCCTGCCGACCATCTCGGAAACGGAGCAAACGGCCATCGATGCGGGCTCGGTTTGGATGGACGGTGAGCTCTTTTCAGGAAAGCCGGACTTTGAAAAGACCCTCGATCAGTTGTACCCGGAGCTTTCGGAGGAGGAGCAGGCCTTTCTGGATGGGCCGTGCGAGGAGGTCTGCGAGATGGTGGACGACTGGCAGGTGCACCAGCGGGGTGATCTCTCGGCCGAGACGTGGGATTATCTCAAAGAGAACGGCTTCTTTGGGCTCATCATTCCAGAGGAGCACGGCGGCCTCGGCTTCTCTGCGGCGGGACGAAGTGCCGTGGTCCAGAAGCTCGGCGGCCACTCCGTACCGCTAGCAATCACGGTAATGGTCCCGAACTCGCTGGGGCCGGGTGAACTGCTGCTCCACTACGGCACCGACGAGCAGAAGGAGTACTACCTGCCGCGCCTCGCCAGCGGCGATCTCATTCCGTCCTTCGCACTCACGGAGCCGAACGCAGGGTCGGACGCCGGGGCCATGGAATCGCACGGAGAGGTCTTTCGGGACGACGACGGGGAGCTGAAGGTTCGATTGAATTGGGAGAAGCGGTACATCTCGCTCGCGGCGATTTCCGGGGTGCTCGGGCTCGCCTTCAAACTGGAGGACCCGGACAACCTGCTCGGAAAGGGGGAAGACCTTGGGATTACCTGCGCGCTCGTGCCCACGGACGCGGACGGCGTGAAGCTGGGCCGTCGGCACGACCCGCTCGGCGTGGCCTTCTACAACTGTCCGACGGAAGGGGAAGACGTGGTGCTTCCGATCGACGCCATTATCGGTGGCAAAGAGGGCGCTGGACGTGGATGGGCGATGCTCATGGACGCCCTTTCGGCCGGACGTGGCATCATGCTGCCGGCACAGGCCGTGGGTGGGGGCAAGTACGTCACCCGCGTTGCAGGAGCCCACGCGGCCGTTCGGGAGCAGTTCGGCCTGTCGATTGGGAAGTTCGAGGGTATTGAAGAGCCGCTGGCTCGCATTGCGGGCTATACCTACATCATGGACGCCGCCCGTCACTACACGAACGGGGCGGTGGACAGCGGCGAGAAGCCGGGCGTCGTGTCGGCCATCATGAAGTACAACACGACGGAGATGCAGCGTGATCTCGTGAACGACGGCATGGATGTTCTGGCCGGAAACGGGATCTCGCGCGGGCCGAACAACCTGATGGCGCTGGCCTACCAGTCGCTTCCGATCAGCATCACCGTGGAGGGCGCCAATATCCTCACCCGAACGATGATGATCTTCGGGCAGGGTGCCATTCGGTGCCACCCGTATGCCCTGAAGGAGATTGAGGCGCTCATGGAGGGCGACGTGAAGAAGTTCGACGATGCCTTCTGGAGTCACATCGGGCACGTGGTGCGCAACGGCTTTCGCGCCCTCGGCCTTACACTCACGCGCGGGCGATTGGCAAGCTCGCCCGTGAGCGGGCCTGCTGCTCCGTACTACCGAAAGATGGCCTGGGCGTCGGCCAGCTTCGCGTTCTTTGCCGACCTGGCGATGGGCAGCCTCGGCGGAATGCTGAAGCGGAAAGAGAAAATCACCGGCCGCTTTGCCGACATTCTGTCCTGGATGTACCTCGGCACGGCGGTGCTCACGCGGTTTGAGAAAGAGGGACGGACGGCGCAGCAAGAGCCGTTCCTGCACTGGAGCATGCAGTACGCCTTCGCAAAGATGCAGGAGGGCTTCGAGGGGTTATTCGAGAACCTGAAGGTGCCGGGCCTGACGTGGCTGTTGCGCCTCGTCGTGGCACCTTGGTCTCGCTTCAACCGGCTGAGTGCCATGCCGAGCGACGAGCTCGGCGGGCGGATCGCGCAGGCTATTCAGGAGAAGGACGGCGACCGCGAGTGGCTCACGAAGGACCTCTACGTGCCGAAAGATCAGTCGCAGCCGCTGGGCGAGTTGGAGCACGCGTTCCGCCTCAACCGCGAGGCCTACCACGTGGGGCAGAAGATTAAGGACGCGGTTCGCGATGGCCAGCTGCCCAAGAAGCGGCCGCATCTACTGCTGGAGCAGGCGCGGGACGAGGGGGTCATCACCGAGGAAGAGTTCGAGCTCGTGCACCGTGCGGACGAGGCCCGCGAGCAATACATCCAGGTCGACGAATTCGAACTGGACGAGTACCGGCAGTATCGGATGTTTCCCGGCGAGCCGACGGAGCGCGGGGCCTTCGCGTCCTCGGTCGTGGATGCGTCGCAGCAGACCGGCGCCGATGAGGACGTAGCAACCGACGACATCGGGGACGGAGCGCCCTCAGCCCACGGAGATGGCGCGCCGAGTGTCGCGGATTCCGACGCGGACGATGAGGCGCCGGACCGGCCGGAGCCGAGTGAGACTGCGTAGCTCCTTCTTATAGACTCACCGTTCCACGAGGGGCGGCTCAGAAGAGAGTCTGAGTCGCCCCTTTACGTTTGTGGGCATTGGAGTTGGATCTTTGCCGATTGTCGTTTGGTTCACAAAACGTCCATCATCACCATCGTCCCGACGCCTCATTCCTAACAATGTCTGCCGTTGTCACCCGATCGTACACGGTTGAAGAGTATCTGGAGCTCGACGCGGAGGCCGACGACGAGCGCTACGAATTCCAACACGGCTCCGTAATCCCCATGGTCGGTGCCGAACCCGAACACAATCAGATCAAAGACAACGTTTCGCGTGAGCTCGGAAATCGATTCGTCCAGCGCGGCTGTTTCGTGATGACCTCCGACCAGCGCGTCCGCGTTTCGTTCGGCTACGTGTATCCAGATGTCATTGTCGCCTGTGAGCCGACGTACGAAGACACGCGGCCGCAGACCCTTCAGAATCCGGAACTCGTCGTGGAGGTGACCTCGGACTCGACGGAGGCACGCGACCACAGCGACAAACTGGCCGCGTACACCGATCTCGACAGCCTCCAAGAGTACTGGGTAATCGATTCCGACAAACCGCTCCTTGCCCAGTACGTGCGCGACGCTGAGGAATGGCAGTACCGGGCTCACACCGCGCTGTCGGACAGGGTCGTGAGCGAGGCATTCGATCTGGAGGTCCCGCTCCGCGACTTGTACGCCCTGGTGCTCCAAGAGTCAGACTGAGTGATTTTCGCGAGTCTCATCATCATCTCTCTATCCACCGTTTTCTCAACCCTCTATGCCCGATGATTTCGCTTCCGATCTGCTCGCCGACCACCACATTGTCGTCACCGGCGGGGGGACCGGGCTGGGGCGTGCGATGGCCCTGCGCTTTGCCGACCTGGGGGCAACTGTTACCATCAACGGGCGACGGCCCGAGCCGCTGGCGGAGACAGTTGCCGACATCGAAGAGGAGGGAGGCACGGCAGAAGGCATTCCGTGCAACGTCCGTGACGCGAACGAGGTGCAGGCCTTTTTCGACGAGGCGGAGGAGCGGCAGGGACCGGTCACGCGGCTCGTGAACAATGCAGCGGCAAATTTCCTCGCGGCCACGGAAGACATCTCCCCCAACGGCTTCGATGCCATCATCAAAACGAATCTCTACGGCACCTTCTACTGCACGCAGGCCTGCGGGCGGCGGTGGTTGGAGCGAGACACGGAGGGCGTCGTGCTCTCCATCGCCACCACCTACGCGGAGACGGGCAGCGCCTACGTGGTGCCCTCCGCCATGTCGAAGGCCGGGATCGTTGCCATGACCCGCTCGCTGGCGGCAGAGTGGGGATCGGAGGGCATTCGGCTCAACGCCGTGGCGCCCGGGCCCTTTCCGACGGAGGGGGCGTGGGAGCGCCTGATGCCCGGCGACGAGTTCGAGCAGATGATGCGCGAGCGCATTCCGGTGCGCCGCTTCGGAGAACCCGAAGAGATTGCCGATCTGGCCAGTTTTCTACTCAGTGACCTGTCCGGTTACATGAACGGAGAGGTCGTCACCTTTGACGGGGGGGAGGCCCTGGCGGCGGGCGGACAATTCAACGCCTTCACTCGAATGCCTCGTGAGGAGGTGAAATCCATCCTCAACCACCTGCGGCCCGATTCATCCGACGATTCGGAATGATCTTCGCTTGGGGATTGACGTTAGAGTGCATGGTTTCTATACATTCCGTCAATCCTACCTTAACAAAAGCGGGCCGCTATGAAACCACTCAACCTTGAACTGTTTACCGGGGCCGTTGACGACGTCGAGCGCACTCAGTATCAGATTCTGGCTGGACTGCAGCAGGCTCAGTCCGCGTTCGAGGAGCAGCGCGTGTATCCTCATCTCGGTCGTCTCGTGAAGCTGCACGGCGCCCTCATCACCGTCTTGAAGCGGACCGAGGACTTTCGCACGCCGGAGACGGGGGACATTGCCGGCATTGACTGGGACGAGAAGTCGATCACCTACGAGTGGCCGGAGTTGGAGGACACCGAGATGGCTGTGGTGGAGGATCTGATTCGGTGGGCGCTCCCGCAGATCCGCACCACGATTGAAGAGGGACGGTCCGTGTACGAGCACGTCGAGGACAACACGGAGTTGGAGACGGTCGGGATTGTGCCGTCGTACGTGCAGGAGGGCTATCTCATGGTGCCCGAGCACGACGAAGACCGAATTCACGTCCTCCGCTATGAGCTCTCCATCATCCAGGAAGAGGGGGAGAAGCACCGGGCGCTCCGCACCGTGCACTGCAAGACGGTGCCGGCGGAGGGGCTCGACGTACATCCGTCCAACATCAAGCTCGATCTGTTGAAGGAGCGGCGCGACCTCCCCAATCCGGCCACCTACTTCTCGAATACGGACCTGAACGTGCCCTACAAAGAGACGCTGCTGCCGGTGGTGAAGCGGCGACTCGTCCGACACCTCGCGTCGGAGCAGGGGCGAGCGTAAGCCTTTCAGGAGGCCAGGGCGTTTGCACACTGCTCAGCGGCGTCGGCGCCGGAGGTCATCGCGTCGCCCACGGCCACGCCCTGCCGGTAATTGCCGGCGAAATAGAGTCCGGAGTGCTCTTCTTCGAGGGCCGATAGCGTGTCCTTCACGTCGCCGTATCTTACGGTGTATTGGGGGATGGCCCGGGGCCAGTGGACGTGGCGGGTGAACACGGGATCACCGTTTACGCCAAGTAGGCGGTCGATGTCGCGCTCGACGACGGATTGGATCGCGTCGGCGTCGCGCGAGGCTAGGGCAGGATCGCGGGCGCCCCCCACGAACGTGGTGAGGAGAACGTGGTCTTCGGGGGCTCGGCCCGGAAAAAGGGTAGAGGAGAAGAGCGTGCCGAGAATGTCGTATTCCTCTTCCACGGGGGGCACGAGCATCCCAAAGCCGTCGAGCGGATGAGCGACGGCGGATGCGGGGTAGCCCAGCGCGACGACCTGCACCGGTGGGTACGACACGTCCGCGAGTGGCGAGCGGTCGGCGGACGTGGAGAGCTGAATCTCGTTCAGCTGGTGGAGGGGAACGGTGCAGATGAGTGCGTCGAAGGAGTACGAATCGGTGGGCGAGGACTCGACGCGAACGGTCCAGGCCGTACCGTCGTGGTGAAGGCCTGTGACGGGTGCCTCGTACTGGACGCTGTCGCCGAGCGCCATGGCGAGCGCGCGGGGGAGCGTTTCGATTCCCTCACGGAAGGAGAACAGACCGGAGGGGACCTCCACGTCGGCTGAGTCCTCGCTGCTGGATCGCATCGCCCCCCAGAACAACGAGCCGTACTCGTCCTCCCACGTCGCAAGTCGCTCAAAGGCGTGGCGGGCCGAGAGCTGTTCGGGATCGCCAGCGTACACCCCGCCCACGAACGGGGCTACGGCGTAGTCGAGCACTTCCGGGCCGAGACGGCGGCGGATAAAGTCGGCCAGGCTTTCCCTGGGATCCGAGGTCCGGCCGACGAATGGTTCTCCCAGGAGTCGAAACTTGGCCCGGGTGGAGAAAAGGTCGGTGGTGAGAAATCCGCCGAGAGAGGAAGGCACAGGAACCGGCTGGTCGTCGCGGACAATGTATCGGGTAGACGCTGCGTCGTTGGCCCACACGCGCTGGTCGTCGAGAGAGAGGGCCTGGATCGTTTTCTCCAGTACGGGACTGGGGCGGAGCGAATTCGGGCCGTGCTCAACGAGAAATCCGTCGGTCGTTTCACTTCGGATTACGCCTCCCGGTCGATCGGTGGCTTCCAGAACCTGAACGGAAATTCCCTGCTGTTTCAGCCGGTAGGCAGCGGTGAGGCCGGCAATGCCGGCGCCGAGGACGCCAATCTGGGGCATGTGAGCACTGCGTGCGTGGTGAAGAAAAGGATCACCGAAAACGTCTCAATCTCGCATCGGAACGGAAAAAAGGGAAACTCTCGTCCGACAGTAGGGGTACCATGAAAGATAAGTCGTAGATCCACAAACAAAACGAGGATCCTGTTATGGCGACAGAGGCAATGAACGAGAGCTGGCGGCGCATTCGTGACCAGATTAAGGACATCTGGGAGGAAGCGGACTTCGACGACAAGCAGATGAAGCGGGCCCGGGGCGAGATGGACAAAATCGTGGGCCTCATCCACGACAAGACCGGAGAGTCCCGCGAAGAGATTCGTCGGAAGATGGGAGCGATTCTTTAAATTCCTCGTTCCCCCGATTGAGTACTCCTCCGAGAGGTGCTGCTTTCGATGTCGCAGGGGACGTTATGAGTTAGGGAGCACGAGTGGTGAACGTCATTTTTCCGTTTGCCTGCCCCGTTCCGGTCGGGGCAGGCTTTTTTCTTTTGGGAAGGTTTGGCAATTGGGGGGATATTTTCCATTCCGTGCAGAACGATCAGCTCCCCGCGCCCAGACTATCCGGGACACGTCCGTCGGGTTTTCGGTAGACGAGTCTCGCCCATTTGATGAGAACCTCAGCAGTCCGTTGCCGGCCAGTCGTTTTGGATTGGGAGGGCCGCCGGTTAGATTACAGTCGGCGCTGGGACGTCCTCCGAAGCTGTTTTTCAACAACTAGAATGCCTCTTCATGTCCGACTCCGACTCTCTAGGTACAGATGCGCCCGTAAGCGAGGCCAAATTTCAGGAACGCGCAGCGCATTACGAGGCGCTCGTCGACACGATGGAGGAGCGCGCGGCGGAGGTCCGCCGGGGGGGCGGCGAGGAGCGGATCCAGCGGGAGCACGAGCGGGGTAAGCTCACGGCGCGGGAGCGGATTGAGTATCTGGTGGACGACCCGGAGCAGTTTGCGGAGCTCGGGCTCTTTGCGGGTTACGAGATGTACGAAGAGGAGGGCGGCTGCCCGGCAGGGGGGACGGTGATGGGGCTCGGGCCGGTCAGCGGGCGAAAGTGTCTCGTAGTGGCCAACGACGCCACCGTAAAGGCGGGGGCGTGGTTTCCCATTACGGCGAAGAAGAACCTCCGTGCGCAGGAGATCGCGATGGAGAACCACGTGCCGATTATCTACCTCGTCGATTCGGCGGGCGTCTTTCTTCCGATGCAGGACGAAATCTTTCCGGACAAAGACGACTTTGGCCGCATCTTCCGCAACAACGCGCGAATGTCGAGCATGGGCATTCCGCAGATTGCGGCGATAATGGGAAGTTGTGTGGCCGGGGGAGCCTATCTGCCCATCATGAGTGACGAGGCGGTCATCGTGGAGGGGACGGGCTCCGTCTTTTTGGCGGGGCCGTACCTCGTGAAGGCGGCGATTGGCGAAGACGTGGAGGCCGAAGAGCTGGGCGGAGCCACCACGCACTCGGAAATTTCGGGTGTCACCGACTACAAGGCAGAAGACGACGAAGAAGCGCTCGACATCGTGCGGTCGATCGTCGATCATCAGGGGCCGGTGGAGCGGTTCGGGTACGTGCGGAAAGAGTCCGAGGAGCCGGCCTATCCGGCGGAAGAGCTGTACGGCCTCTACCCCAGCCAGGGCAACGAGCAGTACGACATGCGGGAGATCCTGGCCCGCATTCTCGACGCGGACTCCTGGACCGAGTACAAGGAGGGCTACGGGCGCACGCTGCTCACAGGATACGCGCGGATGGACGGATGGAACGTGGGCGTAGTGGCCAACCAGCGCGCCGTGGTGCGCAATCGCACGAACCACCAGTCGAAGGGGGAAATTCAGGTCGGCGGCGTCATCTATTCCGACGCGGCCGACAAGGCGGCTCGCTTCATCCTCAACTGCAACCAGAAGGAGATTCCCATTCTCTTCTTCCAGGACGTGACCGGCTTCATGGTGGGCAAGCGGGCCGAGCATGGCGGCATCATCAAGGATGGAGCGAAGATGGTGAACGCCGTGGCCAATTCCACGGTGCCGAAGCTCACGGTTGTCGTCGGCAACTCGTACGGTGCCGGCAATTACGCGATGTGCGGCCGGGCGTACGACCCGCGCCTCGTGCTGGCGTGGCCCACGGCCAAGATTGCGGTGATGGGGGGGCAACAGGCCTCCAAGGTGCTCAAACAGATTCGAGTGCGCCAGCTGGAGAAGAAGGGAGAAGAGCTTTCGGAGGAGGAAGAAGAGGAGTTGCTGTCGCGCATCCAGGATCAGTACGAGGAGCAGACCACGCCGTACTACGCAGCGGCGCGGCTATGGGTCGACGAAATCATCGACCCAGTCGATACGCGCTCATGGCTCTCGAAGGGGCTGGACATGGTGGACCACAATCCGGAGCTGGAGCGATTCAATCCCGGGGTCATTCAAACCTGATACCAACTCCGCAAGCTCCGTTGGGTATGTGAGTATGGGAGTGTGTGGGTATGTACGTGCGCCCCATACGCTTGTATCTGTACCGTCACATCTGCAATCCTGAACTTTGCAGGCGGACTCGGTATGAGAAGTGGTCTTCCGGGGGACGGGAGACAATTTATGGCAGATCCGGAAGCTTGATTCAGCACAAGAGAGATGCAACTGTAGTGCCGGTGGAGTCCAGCGATGCCTCCGGGGGCATTTCTGGCGAGGATCAGTGGCACCGGATTCCTGAACGGTCTCGTCAGGGGGCTACATCCCCGAATTCTGCATACGGAGTCGCTATCAACTCAACTGCGGAGAAGCGGGTAGCCGACCTCCTCCAGTAGCGAGCGGTACCGGCGGCGGCGCTCCTCATTGGGATCGGGGTACGACCGAACGGCCTCGATTTGGGCGACGTAATCAGAGGGAAGATTGTGCTCCCGAGCGCCGGCGAGGACGAGGGCGTGATACCAGTCGTAGGGCAGAAGGGTATCGTCGACGAAAAACGGATCCGCGACGTACGCAAAGGCGTCGAGATGAGTCTCCTCCCCTTCGACCGTAACGGATTGGCGCCAGTACCGTCGTCCCTGCTGTTCGGCCTCGTCGAGGGCATCAAGTTCGTCGGGATTTACCTCGAAGACGACGCCGTACACCGTTTCGTCGTCGCTGGAGATGACGTTGCATTTTCCCGACCCGTCCCGGCTGCGCTTGTGGAAGCGAAGTCCATAGCCGGGAAGTTTTGCATTCGCGACCGGTGTGGCCGACGGCACTCGGCTCCGAATGCG
>JAHENZ010000182.1 GCA_018609755.1 Salinivenus sp.
CGCTCGAAGAAGGCGCTGTTGAACTCGTTGACGCTCATGCAGATCGACGGCAGGGCTCGCTCGACGGTCATCGTGAGCGTTCGCGAGCCTTCTCCAGCCTCGTTTGCGGCAGTCAGCTCCACAGTGTACGTACCCGGCTCGTCGTAGGTGTGGGTTGGGCTCTCGCCGCTGCCGGTGGCGCCGTCTCCGAAGTCCCACTCGTAGGAAATGGGGCTATCGCCCTCGACGTTCGCCGAGAAGGAGACCGGTTCGCCCTCGTCCACCGGGTTTGGATTGGCGTTGATACTGATCACCTGCGCCGGCTGTGGGGGCGCCTCGGCGGTCACCGTGAGCGTCTCGCTGGCCTCTCCCGCCTCATTGCTAGCCGTGAACCGGACCGTGTAGGTGCCCGGCTCCCGGAACGTGTGCGCCGACGTCATGCCCGACCCGGTCGATCCGTCGCCGAAGTCCCACTGGTACGTGAGCGGGCGATCGGCCTCCTCGGCGTTCACCGAGGCGGCATAGGTGACCTCTTCTCCGGTCTGCACACTGGTCGGCCCATCGAGCGACAGCACGCGCGGCGGCGTGGGGCTCGAGTGGAGGCTTACCTTCAGTCCTGCCACCGGAAGGGCGTTCAGGGCGTCCCCGGACTCGCTTCCGTCGATGCCGTCTGTTGCTTCATCGTCGAACGTGGCGTTGAACCGCGCCTCCAAGAACAAGGACGTGCGACTACTCACCGCCGCGTCCAGTCCCAGGCCAGCGGCGTACCCGATGCCCGTACTTTCTCCTCCGAACGACACGTTCGCCCCTCCATCCACGTACGGAGCAACAGACCAGCTTTCAGCCCCGAACGTGTATCGACCGAGGAGCTGGACCGTATGTCGGATGGTCCCGATGGACCCTGCAAACTCGTTCTCGCGGTTATCGGCAAGGGGGTTTTGGGTAAACTGGTATCCGAGCCCGATTCCGAACGAGGGGCTCGTCTGATACCCAATTTCCCCGACTGCCGCCCACGGAAACGGCCCATCGTCGAACTTATCGGTTTCGAACATGTCGGCGATGCCCGTTTCGTTGGTCGCGTCCCCCATGTAGCCTGAGAGCCCGCCCCCAGCCTTGATGTAGAACGCGTCACTGGGCCGTTCCACCTGAGCCTGGGCCGGAAGGGCGACGAGGCCACCAAGGAAAAGCGAAAGGAGGCAAAGGACAAGAGATCGTTTCATGTTCATGGGGAGGAGGGGGATTTAGGAAAGAAATGCGTTCGTTTTAAAATGCCCGTTTATCAAATCCTTAAACGCACAATACGCTAGTAAGTGTTCAAGAAGCGTTAATGCTTAGGTAAAGAAGGGAAAATTTATGGCCAACATCCCCAGCTTCACAATAACGTTTCAGTATTGGACAGATCCTAGGGGGATGTAGGCTGAAGAAGTAGGAGGGAAATGGGGATCCCTAAGGGCTCATACCGACGTGTCCATCCTGAAACGTAGCCTCTACCGGTTCGGCCTGAATGTTGCTGATCTCGCTGCCTTCAGCGAAGGCAACCCGGCTTTCCCCCCCGGAATACCGGTGAAACGTGATCCTCAGAAGCGTCCCCTCGTCGATATTGATCGGGCTTGAGCCCGTCGTATCGAACCACGAAATGCGGAGCTCGCCCGGCTCCACGACGTTCGCGGAAAAGTTTTTACGCGGCGTGCCGGCAATAAGGGAGCGAGTCGTTGCTCCCTCAGCAAATTCTAAGACCGCTGGATCGTAGGTAACGATGAGCGAAATGGCGCCGACGTTGGCAAAGTTCGTCACCTGCACGGGCACGTCGATCGATTCGCCAGCGCGGGCGTCCAGGCGCTCAATCGAGACAGTCAGTTCGTCTTGAGCGACTGCAGATCCCGGAAGGACCCAGATGCTGAGGCAGACCAGGGCCACAGCCAGAACGCCGCTTAGGGCGTTGCTGTGGCCTCTGAGACCGGAGAGAGGAAAAGCAGCGAAGGGGAGCACGAAGATAAGGGGTAAATGTCAAGCAAACGCGCTCCAAAGCGCCCCGTGGAGAGGACTCGTTCCGGAGGGGCGGTCTACAAGTCAAAAAGCGGCACCGGAGCGGTGCCGCTTTGACATGCCTGCGACCTGAATGGAGGAGTGCTCCACCTGCACCTAGGAGCCGCTCGGCGGATCCGGGGCATTCGGCAGGTCAACATTTACGTTGAAGGTTACATCCTCCGAGCCCGCGTCGTTCTCGGCGGTAACCGTAACGGTCGCCGATCCTCCGTTTTGCGGGTCAACAGTGAGAGTCATGCCATCTAGCGACACCGCGGCAACGCCCGTGTCCGAAGAGGACGCCGAGAACGAAAGCTCCTCGCCCTCGAATACTCCACTGATATCAACCTCTGCTGTATCGTCAGTGTCGTTGTTGACAACCAAACTCTGGTTGTCAATAGAGCCCTCTATTGTGGGGGGCTGAAGGTCGTCCATTCCACCAGTGTCATCCCCGCAGGCCGTTAGGGCCACCCCAAGAATGAGTACCAGCAGCATGGTTCCTGCTGTCGAGAGCCTGCGCGGCAGGCGGCGGAGAAGCGAAGTTGACGTGTCGCTAATCATACTCAAGAAAAAGGTTTTTCAGTCAAGAGAGTCCGGTCGCGTGATCGCGGCCGCGTCGTGGAATTACCGCACGACGGTGATCTTGTGAGTGTCCGTTACGTCTCCGGCTTCCATCCGGACGAAGTAGACGCCGCTTGAGAGAGAGCTTCCGTCCCACTCGAGGGTGTGGTTGCCGGCGTCCATTTGACCGTCCGCGACGGTAGCGACCTGCTGGCCGAGCACGTTGTACACCTGGACCTTCACGTCTGCCTGCTCCGACAGGGCGAGCTCAACGGTCGTCTGCTGGGAGAAGGGATTCGGGTAGTTGCCCTGGAGCTGCGTCTTCTCCGGCGTCGCAATTTGCCGGATCTCGTCTGCGGCTCCGACCTGGAGACTCAGTCGGGCTTTCCCGTCGTCACCGGTCGGAATCGAGACGGTGGACGTTTCCCGAAGGTCGGACGTCGGTTCCGAGGACTCGCCAACGAGCAGGGCTGCCTCAGGTCCGGTGGCGTCCAGTCCGCTGGTCTCGATCGTGGCGGTCACGTTTTCCTGCCCGCTCAGCATGAGGCTGAAGGTAGTCGACTCTCCGTCCACCGGCTTCACCATCCGGGCGTATTTCTTGTCGCTGTTGGAGTCGAGGACCCGAAGGGTGGTCTTCGGACTGGAGAAGTGGGCGGGCGGAGCGTGGTGAATGGACGTCTCGCTGCCGATGCCAACCGTGACACTTGAGCCGTCTTCCTCGCCGGCGCGAGCCGTCAGGTCAATCGTCTGAGAGTCGCTGTTCTTCGCGGCCACGGCACTGCTGGCCCCACTCGTCAGGGACAGAGCACTGAGGTCTGCACTGTTGAAGACGTAGTATCCTTCCCCAGTCTGTGCCGAGCTAAAGGTGTCGACCTGTTCCCAGCCGCCATCCCAGCGCCAGAGGGCCTCGTCGAGGCCGTTGGCGTTCTGAATGGATTGCCAGTCGAGGTCCGACTGCAGCGGGTTCGAGACGGCGTTCCAGCCACCCTGCAGAGAGATCGACGACTGCGTCGTTGGCGAGACGGTTCCCTGGAAGGAAAGTGTGTTCTGGGAAATCACCCAGAAGGCGCGACCTTCCTGAAAGGTGAAGGCGTCGCTTCCGTCGTACTCTTGGAGTCCAGCGTCGCCGTCGTTGGTCGCGCCGAGCTCTCGGAAGGCACGCCAGTTGGGCCCTTGCTGGCCGGAGACTGTTTCGGCCAC
>JAHENZ010000183.1 GCA_018609755.1 Salinivenus sp.
GCCTCGTGCTGCTCTGGATCGCCCCTCTCGTTCTCGGAAAATTGGGCGCCGGACTGCTCGCCACGGGGCTGCTGGCCCGCCATGCCCCCCTCGGTCCCGCCGCGGAAACGTTCGACGAAACGGATCTGCTCGCCGTCTTTCCGGCGTGGGAGTTTGGATATGCGCTGTACCAGGCAACGGTGGTTCCGCTAGGGATTTTCCGCCCCCCCAAGCAGTGGTGATCGTGGCCGAAGCGCCTCTTTACCAATCCACGCTCCTCCCCACCGTGAACTCTATCGAACGAGAAAGGCATACTCGAGTCCAACGGTCAGCCCGTCGATTCGAAGTCCCTCCAGATCGCCCTCGGAAGAAAGAAAGGTGAGAGCCCGATGGTATCGCACGTCGAGGGCAATCGCATTCTCGCCGTCAACAGTGTATTCGATTGCAGCCCCTACGAGGAGACCGTACGTCGTTTTCCTCATTTGCTCGAAGGACTCGCCGTCCGGCCCCTCAGACTGCAGTCTGACGCCAAGAAACTGACCGACGAAAATCTTCGGCGTCCACGACTCGGAGATCGGAAGTCGACCGCCCCCGATCGTCGAAATTTCCAGGTACGAGAAATGGTACGTATCATCAATCCGAGCATATGCATTGGGACAGGGAATAACACAATAGAGCTTTACTCGCCCTTGCACCGTGGTCCCTTTCTGCACGTACGTTAGATCTACACGGGGGAGGACCCAATTCCCTTGCTGCACTTCAACGAATCCCGAAAGGGCAGGTCCGAGCGTGGGGGAAAGATTCAACTGGCCATTCATCGTAATGTCCTCCGTCTCGCCGTGAACGGATGAAACGGAGGGGCCCGCTCGCACGCCCACCCGCACGTCCTGTCCGTCGGCCGGAAGAGAAACGGCGAGAAATAGAACGACGAAGCTTCCAATTCGAACGTCCGTCCAGTCCATCGGCTTAGAGCGGCATGGAGAGAAACACACGACCTTCCCGAAGGGCATCCCGTGACTCATCTGGACACTGACGGTACAGCGTTCTTCCCATTACTGGAACGCATAGCCAAGCCCAATCGCCCCCGTCGCGGTTCGCACCGACGAAGGCGATCGATTCAACGGAAGGTCCGTGAGTCCGGGATTGAGCCGGGCGTCCAAGATGATTGTGCCCCCCGCCCCCAGTCGATAGCTCATCTCCACACCCAGAACGGCCCCGACTTCTCCGCGGGCGTCCGGCGTGCGAACACTGGCGATGCCCGAAAACCACGAATCCGTCGTTGCCAACACCGTTTGAAGGGGGCCCCCCACTGATGCGCCTCCAACCAGGCTCGCGCTAAACGCCTCCCCAAACGGAAGGCGGACTTTGAGAAGAGCCGGCAGCTGAAGGAAGGACAGCCGGTAGAAAAAAACGGATTTCCGCAGAAGGTCCGATCGACACAAGATGAGAGGACTTCCGCAATTCTCGTACTCTCCAAGTTCGATGGAGATGCCCTTTTGCACGTACTGGAGTTCCACCTGAACCGAGAGCCAGTTCCGAACGGGAAGGGTCACAAATCCCGTGAGTTGCACTCCTTTTCGCACCTTCGTCCCTGTGACATACACAAGCGGCGCCCCTTCTTCACGAGCGGAGGTCACCTCGACGAGAGCAAAAAGGTCTCCGCGAAGACTAGAGACGGTCGGCCCGCCTCGCAGTCCCCACTTCATGTCCTGCCCGTACGTGGAAGCGGGACGAGCAAAAAGGAAGAGACCAACCAAAACCAGGAAGAAAATCCCACTCAGCCAATACGTCCTCATTGGTACGGAGAGATAAACACGGAGTGACAATGGGTGCAGGATTTGAAGTACACCCGACCGCGCCACAATGACCACTCCGTGCAAATCTCCCCTATGCCGACAGATCAGCTACCCGATCTCCAGCATCCGCTCCACCGCCTCCAGGGCGCGGACGCGAACGTCCTCCTCCACCTCAATCTGATACTGATTATTCGCGAGGTTGCGCCGGGTATCCTGGAGCGTAATCTCATTCATGTGCGGGCACCGCTGCCAGCACATCCGCAGCATGTCCTTCTCCGGATTGGCACCCATGATGTTTTCGCCCATCGAGCACTCGGTGAGCAGGAGATAGCTCTCCGCATTGGTGTTTTCGACGTAGTCGATCATCGACGACGTGCTGCCGGAGTGGTCGGCCTCGGCCACCACCTCCGGGCTGCACTCCGGATGGGCGAGCACCACCGTGTCGGGGTGCTCCTCGCGGGCCTGCTTGATGTCGTCGACCTGAAACATCTCGTGGACCTCGCAGCGCCCGTCCCACCCAATCAGGTCGGCGTCCAACTCCTCAGCGGGAGCACCGTCGCCTCCAGCGGGAGGCCCGTCCCCACTGGCTCCTTTCCGCCGGCGCTTCTGGGGAAAGAGGATGTCCTTCCCGGTTTCGTTGGCCACGTTTTGGGCCAGAAACTCGTCCGGAATGAAGATCACGGTGTCCGAGTCGAGCGATTCGACCACCGCCGCGGCGTTGCTGGACGTGCAACAGACGTCGCTCTCGGCCTTCACATCGGCGTAGGTGTTCACGTACGTCACGACGGGCACGCCGGGATACCGCTCGCGGAGCTGCCGCACGTCCTCCGCCGTAATGCTCTCGGCGAGGGAGCAGCCGGCCTCTTCGGCCGGCAGGAGCACGGTCTTGTCCGGATTCACGATCTTCGCCGTCTCGGCCATAAAGCGCACGCCGCAGAAGACGATCGTGTCGGCATCGGCCTCGGCTGCCAGGCGGCTCAGTTCCAGGGACGAGCCCGTGTAGTCGGGAATCGTGTGAAAGAGTGCCGGCTCCATGTAGTTGTGCCCGAGAATGACGGCGTTCTGCTCCTTCTTGAGCTGGTTAATCTCGGCCGCCAATTCGGCCTTCCGTCGCAGATCGACCTCGTGGGCGTCGTCGAGCCGTTGCTCCAGCACGTCGTAGAGCGCGTCGGGCGACGTCAGCGTAGCAGCTTCGTTTTTCATAGTTGGTTGGGTCGGACATCTGAAGGTCGTAGGGACGCGCGATGATGGAGTGCCTCTCCCGTGATCGCGGCGGATTCAGCCGGTTCGAATGCTCAGGTCCAGCGTGGCGGCGGAGTGGGTGAGGGCACCGACGGAGATTCGATCGACCCCGGTCTCAGCAACAGTCGCGACCGTGTCGAGGGTCACATTTCCCGACGCCTCCAGTGACACGCGTCCGTCGGTTCGCTCCACCGCCTCACAAAGCGTCGGCGGATCCATGTTGTCGAGCAAAATCACGTCCGGGGACGCCCCGAGAGCTTCTTCCAATTCGTCGAGAGTCTTCACCTCCACCTCCACGGGATACTGGTCACCGTACGCATCACGGACGCGACGCAGGGCGGCTGTGATCCCGCCTGCACCGTCGATGTGATTATCCTTCACCAAGATCATGTCAAAAAGGCCGAGCCGGTGGTTCTGTCCTCCCCCCTGCCGCACGGCGTACTTGTCGGGCCGCCGGGCGCCGGGCTGGGTTTTGCGGGTATCGAGAATGGCGGCTTGGGTGTGGGCCACCGCGTCGACGTACCGGCGCGTGAGCGTTGCGACGCCGGAGAGGTGCCCCACGAGGTTGAGGGCGGGTCGTTCGGCCGCAAGCAGCTCGCGGCCCGGCCCCGAAACGGTGGCAATCGGCTGTCCCGCCTCAACCCGTGTCCCGTCGTCGACCGTGCTGTTTAACGCCAGTTGGTCATCTACGAGTGCAAAGAGCGCACGAGCGACGGGGAGGCCCGCCACGACGCCTGCCTCCTTCGCTACGAGGCGCCCCTCCAGGTGAGTACCTGGATCAAGCGTCGCGGTACTTGTGACGTCGTTCGGAGCGATAGAGCCCGTGCCAGGCGCCCATGCGCCCTCCGGGTCCAGGTCTTCTGCGAGGCTGAGCTGGAGCAAGGACAGTACGGTGCGATGCTGCAGCGTCTCCGGCAGCAGATCGTAGGCATGCTGGAGAGCGGGGGACGGGGCGTCCGTTTTCATCGGCATCACGGGGGAAACGAGAGGACAGATTGAGGGTCGGGATTCGGAGCACGTGCCGCTACCCATTCGCGGCGGCAGGCGCCTCCGCCGAAGCGTCCGTGCGGTAGTGGCAGCCCACAGACTGCTCGTTCGCCAGGGCGGCCTCAGCAATTCCAAGTCCAACCGTACAGGCGGACCGCAATTCGGACGCCGGTCGCGGCATCGGCGCTGAGACATCCGACTCAATCTCTGCTTTGACCTCACGGATGGTCGCCGCTGCGGCGTGCAGTCCCTCCGCCGACCGACGGAGACTCACGTGTGTATCCATCGCGTCCCGCACCCGCGTGAATCCCGCCTCAACGTCTACGGAGAGCGATCCCACCTCGCGTTTCCGCCCCTCCGCAGTGGGACGGACCGGCGACTCTCCCACCGACGTCTCACCGGCCCGCAACCCCCACACCAGCCCCTCCAGCAGGGAGGTGGACGCCAGCCGATTGGCCCCGTGCACGCCGGTCCGCGCACACTCGCCCACCGCGTACAGTCGGTCGAGCGACGTGCGTCCTCGTGTATCCACGTCGATGCCTCCACAGAGAAAATGCTCGGCGGGGACGACGGGGATGCCGGTGCTCGGATCCACTCCGTTTTCCTCGCAGAGGGCCATGAGGTCCGGAAACGTAGAGGCAAAGTCGAGCGGGGACACGTCGAGCACGACCCGTCCCGTCTTCTGCCGCTCCCGGTCGACCGCCCGTGCCACCACGTCCCGCGGGGCCAGCTCGGCATCCTCGTGGTACGCCGGCATGAACCGATCGCCCGTCGCATTTCGGAGAAGCGCGCCTTCGCCCCGAACCGCCTCGCTGATCAGGAAGGGATCCCCGCTCTCGACACAGACCGTCGGGTGAAACTGGACGTACTCCAGGTCGTCCACCGCCGCCCCTGCGCGGGTCGCCATCGCAATTCCGTCCCCGGTGGCTCCCCGCGGATTGGTCGACTGGCCGTACAAGGCGCCGATGCCGCCCGTCGCCACGATGATAGCGTTCGCCGCCCAGTCCGTCGCACGGCCGCCCGATTCGAGCCGTGCGCCCGTCACCGCCCCGTTATCTTGGAGAAGATCCAGCGCCGCCGTGTCGTCTCGGATCTCGACGCGCTCGTGGTCGGCGAGGTAATTCAAAAACGGGACGTGGATGTGCTTTCCCGTCGACGCGTCCACGTGCAGAATGCGGTCCGTCGAGTGGGCCGCCTCGCGTCCGTAGTCGAACGACGCGCCGTTGCCGCCGGTGTCGAAGCCAATGCCGAGCGTGTCGATGAGCACGTCGCGTACGGCTGCATCGGCGTGACGGACGAGCGTGGCGACCGCGTCCGGATCACTCGTGTCGCTCGACGCCGCAATGATGTCGCGTTGAAACTGCTCGGGCTTTTTTCGAGCCACGGCAATGCCGCCCTGCGCCCACCACGTGGAGGCCCCTTCGGGCCGCGTGGCCTTCGTCGCAATGGTGACCTCTGCCCCGTTGCGGGCGGCCCCCAGTGCGGCGGAGAGCCCGGCGATGCCGGACCCGAGGACAAGAACGTCGGAGCTTCGCATCGTCATTCGTCTAATAGACAGGCGGGGAATGGAGCACCGGTTTTGGATTCTTTTCAATGACCAACTGACGCAGGCTGTTCGGGCCGCGTCTCCCCTCTCACTGCGCCGCTCTGCAAAGGTAGCAATAATTTCAACCCATTTCTTCCGCTCTCAGTCGTCTTCATCCGTAAGCGGGACCACGAAAACGTCTCGTTGTTCATTTGTAATGCGGAGCGTTTGGGAATCGTCCCACGTGATTCCTTCGGCTTGTTTGAGACGATCGGGGGAGAACTCAAGCCGAGTCGGCTCGGTCGAAAGCCAGCGCGTGTCATCGCTCGGTCGGGGAAACAGCCAAACGCCCGTAGTGCAGAGCATCGCCAGACGGTTGCCCCCTGGGCTTAGGGCTGCGGCTGTGGGAACGGGAATCGTCTCGTGCCTGTCCACCAGGCGGAGCACATTCACCTCATGCGCCTGTGCATCGTTGAGCCGATAGAGCTTCGTTCCGGGCTCCAGAGCGTCGATTTTCTGCCCTTCCCGATGTTTTGTGAGTACGTACAGGGTACCGTCATCTACGAAGAGCGACTCCGCGTCGAAGTGCCAATCCGCCGCCGGAATCGCCTCTTGATCGGGATACGCCACCGGAAGGTGCCTGATTGGACGGGTGCGACGCGCGTAGTAGTACGGTTCTCGGATCACATAGATGCCGAGATCGCGGCGCGCATTGCCGTTGTTGCCAATGTCGGCGAGATACAGGGTGCTGTCTTCGACCGCGATGTCCTCGTAATCGACGTGCGCCGCCGTCCCAAGGTGGAGGCCCGGCCAGGGGGCCCGATCCGTAGTATCGAGACGCCTCCCCACCGCAAAGTTTTCTCGACGCCACGGCGCCAAGTGCACGGCCCCAGTGGAGTCGATGGCAAACACGCGCGGCTCGTCGCCGCTGTCGTTGTGGACCCACCACACGTTCTCGAACTGTGGGCTCTTGACGATGCCACTCATCTCGGCAACGGGTGGATGCGTGACCCGTCCCTCTTGCGTCAGACGCGCCTCCTGCTTGGACTGGGCTGCACTGTTGATGGGCACGAACAGCACTGCGGCGGTGACGATGATGGCTGTTCTCAACCGAATGCGATCCATGGCGAAGAGAATTCGACGAGGAAATAGGATGACAAAACAAAAAAAACGGGCGGCCGCCTCACAGCGACCACCCGTTTCAGACTCGTTTCGAACGTCGCAGTTCGCGCTAGAAGTTGTAGCGGATGCCGAACTTCATCTGCCACTGCGAGCTGTAGGAGGACCCGGTACGACGGCGGTTAAAGAGATCCGTTTGACTGACCGTCTCAACCTCATCGCCGATACCATCTCCGTTGGTGTCGTTCACTTCATCGATCACCCGCTGAGCAGTATAAATCGGTGTATAGTCCCCATTCTCGGCATCCTCAAACTCGCGGAATTCGGTCAGGAACACCTTCCCTTCCTCAGGAGAGGCGAAGCGCTCGCCCCAGTGCTCCTGCCCCACAATGTCGCCGAGCAGGCTGGAGAAGTTGAAAATGTTCGCGGTCAACTCCACACTCTGCCGACGGCCGAGCAGCTGCTGGAACATCTCGACTCGAACGTTGAGGTCGAAGACACTCTCCCACGGCGTTCGGTCGCCGTTGCGCTCTGCGTACTGTCCACGCCGCTCGCTAAGGTAGTCGTTGCTGGCGATGAACTGGTCGAGGGCCCGAGCCTGCAACTGGGGAGTGACGACCGGTCCATCATCCGGATCAATTTCACCGAAGGTCAGACTTTCCGCCTCGCTCGGCACGTAAAGAAGCGAGCCGTTGTCGCTTCCATCCCGCACCATTCCCCCACTCTCATCGATTGCGTAGGAGAAGGGACGGCCGGATTGTCCGTCGTAGACCAGCGTTACGGTCGCAGCGATCTGGTCCAGAATCTGCTGACGGTAGGAAAAGCGTCCGAGTACTCGGTGCCCGATCGAGAAGTCCGAGCGAGCGAGGCCGAGATCATTGGCTCCATTCACGTGCTCGATGCCATTCCAAAGAGATTCGACCTGCGACGAGAGGCCATCGTTCACCGAGTAGGAGTCCCCATAGGTATACGAGACATCGGTCCGAAGTGCACTGTTCTCCGTCACGATGCCTTCGAACGTCTTACGGAGACGAGCCGTCAGGTTGTAGGAGTATCCACGGTTGGAATTTCCGACCCGAAGGACGCTCGCATACCGAGAGTCAATGGTGGCACCATCCGCGAATGCTCCCGCCTCACTTTCGTCGTATTCCGACGGGACCCAAATGGGACGGTTGTCCGGGCCGTCAAGCGTCTCGTTGGACGGACGCAGGTTCACGTTCGTCACGAGGACGTTCTTGAGGGTGTTCGAATACTGCGCCTCGAACGTCCCGACGACGCCGCCCGGCAGCTCCTGATCGATTCCAATCGAGGAGCGCCAGAAGCGCGGATTCATGTACCCCTCCTCAAAAAGTTCGAGTCGGCCACTTGGGATGAGGTCCGATGGGTCCCGATCCTGAAAGTCGGCGACCGTCAGGCCGTTCTGCGGGTTCGGCCGAAATGGCGCTTCACGCAGCTCGAAGTCGAAGAAGTTTACCACACCCGTGTTCGTACCATTGTTGAGGTACATACCGCCCGGCCAGACAAACGGCTGCCGGCTCGTGAACACCCCGGTGCCCCCGCGGAGTTGGGTGCGCTCGTTTCCAAACACGTCGTAGTTGAATCCGAAACGTGGAGCCCAATGCAGATTGGGATCCGGCGTGTCGCCCGGTTGCGCCCCATTCATCGAGTAAAAGTTCTCGATGGCCGGAATTGTGGTATTCCGGGGATTCAACTGCGGATCGTCCGGTACGGCAGGATTGTCGGGATTGGCGTAGGCCGGATCATCCAGGTAGACTGGAACGTCAACCCGCACACCCCCAGTCAGTGTAAGCTGGTCACTCACGGTCCAATCGTCCTGCACGTACAGGCTCGTGTTGAGCGCCCGAAATGCCCCTTCGGCTCCCGTTGCATCCCCGATGACCTCCTGAAAGCCGGACTCGTTGATGTTGTTGTCTACGAGCGAAAAGCCCCGACCAAAGAATGAGGGTTGGACCTGCGGATTGGTAAACTCGCTACACGCCCCGCTTTCCACTGGATCGACCGACGCGCACACCGTCTCTTTGAATTCGTCAATCCCAGTACCATTGTCATTCAGGTCGATGAAGCTGTACCAGCCATAGTTGTACGGGACGAACTTATTGGCGAGGTCGTAGAGCTCGTTGTGCGTCCCGACAGTGATGGTGTGATCGCCCAAGAAAATGTCGAAATCGTTGGTGAGCGTGAGGACCTCCTGCTTGAGGAAGTTGACCGACGAGAACGGCTCACCGCCAAATTCAATGCCCGCGGCCCCATCTTCAATATCAAGGGTCGGGAACGGCTGGTCTAAATTCGTATCCCGATCATCTTCCACGTTCTTATAGCTGAGGATCAGCTTGTTGGCGTAGTTGTTGCCGAACGTGCTGTTCAGCTCCAGCGCCCCGATCTGGGTGGTATTCGGAAAAACCTCGTTCCGACTGGAAAAGGAAATCGTCTCCGGATCGCCCCCGAACGCATCCACGTTCTCGGATCCTGAATAGCTGTACCGCGCACTCAGTCGGTGATTCTGGTTGATGTTCCAGTCGATCTTCCCGAGAAACTTGTTGCTTTCAAGGGTAGCGGACTGCCCTTGAAAACTACCGGGGTCGTAGCGGTCACCCATCGTCTGATCGATGAAGCTCAACAGATCGTTCAGGTCCGACTCGGACTCAATCTGCTGTCCCTCAAAGTCCTCAAACCCGCCCTCGAAGGGCTGGGGAGATGCCTCTCGGTTAATGTCGAAGTTGACGAAAAAGAAGAGCTCATCTTCAACAATGGGGCCGCCGAATCGGCCCACGTACCGCTGATTGTTGAAATCCGGGAACGGAGCATTCGGCAGATTCTCTGCGAAGTTCTGATCGCGGTACTCAAAGGCAAACGACCCTTTGTACTCGTTCGTCCCACTGCGCGTCACGGCGTTGATGGCTCCGCCGCCGAAGTAGCTCTGCGTGACATCGTACGGGGAGATGTCGATGTTGAACTGCTCGATCGCATCCGTGCTGATGGGCGTAGCGCCGGTCTGTCCGCCGTCGGTGCCCTGTGCCGAGAGCCCGAACACGTCGTTGCTCACCGCCCCGTCAATGAAGATGGAATTGTACCGGTTGTTTTGCCCCGCAATGGAGATTGAGGAGCCGTCGTCATCGTCGTTGCCCACGATGGCCTGCGGCGTAAACCGGGCAAAGTCCGCAATGGAGCGGTCGATGGTCGGAGCCGTCTGAATCTCCTCCTCCGAAATGTTGGTGGAAATGCCCCGGCGCTCCTCGCTGAAGATGGCCCCTTCCTCCTGGGCGATGACCTCTACCTCGTCGAGCTCCTGCGTCTGCTCTTGGAGCTGAAACTGAAGCGTCCGCGTCTCACCGAGGTCGAGCTGAATCCCGGTTTCTCGTTGCGATTGATACCCCACAAAGGAGGCGGTAATCGTGTACGGACCGCCGACGCGCACGTTAGCAACCGTAAATTGTCCGTCCTGTCCCGTGGTCGTGCCGTAGCGTGAACCGCTCGGCTCATGCACAGCCACGACGTTTACCCCCGGGAGCGGCTCGTCGTTTTCATCCACGACGGTCCCTCGAATTGTCGCCGAGGTAACACCCTGTGCATGCGCTACCGCCGGTCCGAGAAGCAGGAATGCGAGAATATAGATTGGTATGGTAGCCCAACGTCTCATCTTGGTCGGAATCATTCATTCGAGAATGCATCGAGAAGTGCCCCGCGGCCGTCGTTCTTCCCCTCCTCGCCACCAGTCGGAGAAGCCGGTCCGCCATCAACTACACCTCCCAGACTAGAAGCCACTTATCTTTTTATCCACCGAATTCCCTTCGCAGACCCGACCCTTCCGCTTCTTTCACGTCCGGATAATCATTTCATAACCCCCTTACCCCCACATAACCATTATGGTCATCTTTTAAAGCAATACCTCCCCTCCAAGCAGAATCTTTTCGCTTAGAGTTCATACCGCCTCAGTCATTCCAATTAAGAGACTACTACAAAGCGCACAACGAAGTAAAAAATAAAGAAAACGGACGGCCGTCTCTCGACGACCGCCCGTTTCGGAAGTCTCTTCTCTGGCTACGTCGTGATGCCTAGAACGTATAGCGCACACCAAGCTGCAGGCGCCACCGTGAGGATGTATTAGCCGTATCGAAAATCTCTTCGGATCGGCGGTCCTCCGCGGTCGCCGGATCGAATGACAGCTTCGGCTTGCCTACATCGTCCTCAGTGATCGTTTGTCCGGCAATTTGATCTCCCACCTCGTCTTCCCCTACACGGTCGCTGAAGACCCAGGCCGTGTTGTTGTTGAATTCGGAGAACCGAATGCGTCCCCAATCATCGTTGATGAGATTGAGAGCATTCTCCAACGACGCGGTAAGCTGAACGCTTTGTCCCGAGATCGTCGTAATTTCCTGATTGATGCGGAGATCCAGGATGTGCTGGAAGGGATCCCGAGCGGCATTGCGCTCCGTGAAGCCGCCTCGGTATTCGCGCAGCGCGTCCTCCTGCTCGATGAAGGAGTTCATCTCCTCCCAGTTCTCGCTCAGAAGCACAATGTCCTCCTCATTCTGGGGAACGTACACGAGATCATTGAAGGCCTGACCGTCCCCATTGGCATCGCCCGCCGTGATCCAGCTAAACGGCGATCCCGACTGTGCCTCGTAAATGACTCCAATGGAGGTGGCAAAGCGCTCGCCCCACTCGAACCGGTAGTTGAGATTGCCCAGGAAACGATGCCGCCGCTCAAAGTCTGCCGTACCAAGCTGCGGGTCGTTCACGTCCACGTTCTCGTTGAACTGCCAGTTCGAAATGGCCCGGCTCGACGTCCCGTTGTTCACATTCTCCGCCCGGGTGTACGTGTACGACACCGAACCATTGATGCCCTGGCGCACCTGACGCTGAAGCTGAACGGTTGCGCTTCCTTGATACCCTTTATTGGTATTTTCGAGGAGGAGGGCGTCAGTAAACCGGTCATCCACCTCATTTCGAAACGAGACGAACACTGGGACACCGTCTCCGAAGTCGAGCGGGTCACCGTAGATCGCTCTTCCGTTCGGGCTGGTTCCACTCTGCTCAAGGTTCAGGTTTCGGAAGACGACGTTGTTGATCGTGTTCGAAAAGATCCCCTCAACCGTTGCAGTGAAACCAGCGGGAAGCTCCTGGTCTACGGCGAGATTTGAGCGCCACGTCTGCGGGAAGTTGAAGTCCTGGTCAATGAAATTGACCTCCGTCCGCTCCTCAGTCCCGAGCACGCCCCCGCAATCCCCCGGCAGGGGTTGGTCATCCGGATTGCCACTGGGCGAGAAGCAGCTTCCCGTCTGGTTCCCCTCGTTATCAAAGAAGGCCTCTCCGGGATCAAACTCGCCCCGGACCCGCGTGAAGTCGACGCCCGTGTTGCTAAACTGATTGGAGATCCAAACGAAGGGGGGGCGCCCCGTGAAGAAGCCCGTTCCTCCCCGAATCTGGGTGGAATAATCGCCTACCAGCTCCTGGCTGAAGTTAAACCCAAGGCGCGGAGAGAACTGCAGGTTACCGCTCGCAATGTTCGAGGTGCTACGACCAAATGCGTCTTCTGCATCCGGGTTATAGCGTGGCTCGGTCGGAACGACAGGAGCATCCACCCGCAGTCCGGCAGTGATTTTCAAGCTCGGAAGGGCACTCCACTCCGTCTGTGCGTACCCGCCGAGTCGGAAGGCCGTAAACTCGGCTTCCGGGGTCGGATCATCGAGACGGGAGTCACTAAACTGATAGGTACTCGGAACCCCGAGCTCAAAGGCCTCAAGCGGACTGACTTCCCGAACGACATCTCCATTCTCGTCGGTTACCTCGAACGGACTGAATTCGTAAGACCCCACGTAGTCTTGGATGAACAGGTTCGAGACGCTGAAGATCTCGTTGTTCGTTCCGAACGTGAGGGTGTGATCCCCGACGACGTAGGTAAAGTCATTCGTGATCTCAATAATGTCCTGATCGAGACGGTTGGCCTGGTTAAATCGCCCAATCCCTTGGCCAATGCTGAAGTCTCCGTCCGCAAATTGTGTGGATACTTCCGGTCGGAGTTCAGTCTGCGGATCCCGGCTGTCCCGAATACGGGTGTAAACGAAACTGAACTCGTTGAACGCATTGTTACTGAACGTGCTGTTCAACTTCAGCGACGTCGAGTTCTGGGTCGAATTGAAGTTGTACTGGGAACTCGCGAAATCAAGGCTACTGGTACTGCGGCCGACCCCCGTCTCGTCAATCGCATCTACGTAATTGTGACGCAGCGTGAGGCGGTGACTCGAATTAATGTTCCAGTCCAGCTTTACCAGAAACTTCTTGTTGTTGTTGTCTTGCGAGAAGGGATCGAAGCTTCCGGGATCCCAGCTGTACTGGTTTCTCGAGATTTCCCGCTGTCTCTCCACCACACTCTCGGTACCACTGAACCCATAATCGTCCAGGGTGCTCTGCGGAAGGGAGAACTGATCCGTGCTCTGGAGAGGATCAGTACGCCGCCGAACTTCAGCAGTCACGAAGAAGAAGAGTTCGTCCTCAACGATCGGTCCGCCGAGGGTGCCGACGAAGTAGTTTTCCCCAAATTCGTCGAAGCTAGCTCCATCAAGATCTCCTACGAGGGCCTCGTTCCGGCCCAGATATCGAAGCGAGCCTTCAAACTGGTTGGAGCCACTCTTCGTCACGGCATTGATCTGCCCTCCCGTAAATCCACTGGACCGAACGTCGTACGGAGCAATCTCAATGTTAAACTCTTCGATGGCATCGAGACTAATGGGTTGGGCTCCCGCCTGACTTCCCGGCACTGCGTCTCCCAAGCCAAACACGTCATCAAGGGTGGCTCCGTCGATCTGAATACTGTTATACCGGCCATTGGCCCCTGCCAAACTGTTCGAACCGCTCCCACCGGCCTGCGGAATGAGGCGTGCGAAGTCGGTTAGACTTCTGTCAATCGTGGGAAGACTCTCGATCTCTTCCGTTGACACATTACGGGAGGCCCCTGTTCGGTCCGAGCTAATAACCTCCCGCTCCTCGGCAATAACCTCAATTGGATCAAGCTCTTCCGTCTCAGGCTCCAGCTGAAAATCGATGCGCCGTTCCTGATCGAGCCGCAGGTTAATGCCGGTTTCCCGAACCGACCGATACCCGACAAAAGTAGCGGTTACCACATATGGTCCCCCAATACGAGCATTCTGGATGGTGTAGCGCCCGTTCGCATTCGTTGCCACTCCAAACTCCGTTCCCGTGGGTTGATGAACGGCCACGATGTTCACGCCGGGAAGCGGCTCCCCCTCCTCGTCAACCACTCGACCGGTAATGGAAGCGGAGGTGTTTTGCCCCACTGCAAGTTCGGAAACCAAAAACAAACACAAGAACGATAACAAAAAAGTCGTAGCCCAACGTCTCATCTTGTCGGAATGAATTAGTTTGGCAGGATGTCGAGAATAAACTCGCTTTCGATCCTAGTGGTCAGTCAAGCCGAAGGTGTCAGGTACCGAATTGGACACGTTGATCTGAATGCTGGTTCAATGGACTGAATACAACCCGTCGATCAACGCTATACGCGACATGGAAAACTTGACGCACCACTAATGCTGTTCTCACCTCCACAAAGAGCGAGTCCAGAATCGGAGGCGCCGGCTCGTGCCTCCTTACACTAGCGGCTCTACCTCTCTTTATCCACCATTCCGTGCCCACAAACGCCTACCTCGTTATTCTTTCATAACGGAATAACAAATTGACAACGTAGAGTTACATTTATGTTACTGTTTATACTCCTTCCTAAACCTGAAACCGTTTTCTGTGCTTTCTCTTCATGAAGGTGTTGTACTCCCTATTTAACCTCCCTAACATCTCCACATCGTAAGGCCGTCTGGTTCTCGTGGGAAATCTTATCTCAAGGCCCCCGACCTGTCACCGAATCCGATTCTCGAACCACACCACCTCGTTTTCGGCCTGGGAGGCAGTGAGGACATCCACATCTCCGTCTCGGTCCACGTCCGCCACCTCCAGAGAGAGCACGTCAGAAATGGTTGTGGAAATCGGTTGCGGGGCGCCAAACGTCCCATTCCCCTGATTTTTGAACCAGACGACCTTGTCACTGTCGAAGGAGGCCGCAAAGATATCGAGGGCTCCATCTCCGTCGAGGTCGCCCGAATCAATTCCTTCCACGGTGCGAAGATCGCTAACGAGCACGCGCCCCTCTCCGAAGGTCAACTCTGCTTCGGTGGTATCCACGCGATTCTCGAAGAGCACGATGGCCTCTCCCCCAGCCTTGCCGGCAATCACATCTTTTCGTCCGTTCCCGGTCACGTCCGCCGTGTGAACCTCAATTGGTTCGCGGAGGCCCGTGCCGATGGGTGGTCGTTCCTCGAAGCGAAGGGAGTCGGCCGTTGGCACCGGCTCGTACCGCGCAATCGTACTGTCCTGATAGGAGACGACGAGCACGTCGGGCACCTGATCATCGTCCAGATCCGTCACGTGAAGCGTTTCGAGACCAGGCACGTCGTCTGCGATGAGGCGTCCCTCCGAAAACGTACTGTCCTCCCGGTTTTCATACCAGCGAACCGTCTGGTCCAGCAAGGCTCCGCTCACGACGTCCGCATCGCCGTCCTGGTCGAAGTCGGCGGTCCGAACCGAGACTGCCCCATCGGTTGTTGCGAGGCGGCGGGGGCTGCTAAAGTCCCCTCCCCCCTGATTCTCGTACCAGGCCACGACATCATTGCGGAGGGAGGCCGAGAGGACGTCGACGCGTCCATCGCCGTTGAGATCGGCCGTGTGGACGTCGACCGCCCCCTCGATCGCCGAATCCAGCACCTTCGGCGGTTGAAATCCTACGTCATCGGACAAGGAATTCTGACTCCAGGACACGGCCCGATCGCCGAGAGCGGCCATGACCACGTCGAGGTCGCCGTCGCCGCCCAGGGAGTCTGTGTGCACGACCTGCGGCTGGTCGAGTTCATCGGCAATCACCTGCTGCTCCCCGTTGTACGGAACCTGGAGCGAGACGAACGAGTGGGCCGTGTCGCCCGCGGCGTCAGCGAGGGCGTACCGCACCCGCACGGTCCCAGCAAACGTGGACGCC
>JAHENZ010000184.1 GCA_018609755.1 Salinivenus sp.
GTTGAGACCGCCGCTCGTGTGCATGAAATTGTACGTCACGAGCTGCCACGGCTCAAAGAGAATGTCCGGAAAGACCGGATGGAGCGCGAAATGCTCCTGGAGAAAAAGCAGGCCGGCGGGCCAGAGGTGGAGGAATTGGGCCACGACGTACACCACCACGTTTATCGTGATGATGGTGCGAAGAGCCTGCGGCTGGCGATAATACCAAGTGCGAAACTGATTCACGACCGTGCGTGTGGCTGGTGAACCCCCAAAGCGGAAGAGGAGTGATGGGTCCCGAGGACTCCCGACCTCGCAAACGGAGTCAAATTTGTGGGCGAGCGAGGAACCTGTTCTTTCCCTGATCGGCAACGGCCCAAGATCGTTTTTGCAAATCGGCAGACCCTCGAAAACCGAAAATACAATGGGTTCTACTGCAAAGAGGAGGGAAGGTTTGCATCTCGTGCGTTGAGCATCCTACGAAGAGCATTCAGCGTTGCGGGCTGGGTGTTGAGTGGTTCGGGAGACGGCCGACTCGTACGAAGTTGAAAAAGATCGGCGCCGATGGAGTGACGCAGAAGGTGCCGAGAGCGCTACCAGCGCATGGGGCGGTCGGGTTGAATGGGGAGTTTGCCGCGCCAGTACTGAATTAATAGAAATCCGAACACCATCCCGCCGAGGTGTGCAAAATTCGCGACCCCCGCATCCGTACCCGTTATTGCAGAATACAGTTGTAGCACCCCGAACCCGATGACGAGCCACTTTGCCCGGATCGGAAACAGGAAGTATAGGTAGATGGGCTGATTCGGAAACATCATTCCGAAGGCCAGCAGGATGCCATATACGCCGCCTGACGCGCCCACTGTGGGGACGGAGGCCAGAACCTGTCCCTGTGCGGTGCTGAGGACTTGGGCGCTGGGCACGAAGAGAAGGTGGATGAGAGCGGCCCCGACCACACATACAAAATAGAACGTGCCAAATCGCTGCGGGCCCCATCGGTTCTCGATTTGTACCCCAAACATCCAGAGGGCGAACATATTGAACAGTAAATGGCCAAGATCTCCGTGCAGGAAGCTGTAACTTATCAACTGCCAGGGCCAAAAGCCCGGCGTTGCCCCGATCTGATTCGAAACGAGCAGCGCCCCCTGCTCAGGGCCTCCCGGGGGATACAGAGCCAGAGTGTTCAACACGTGCGTGAGGAGGGATGAATCTGCCAGGGTTTCGGCGGCCACGACTTGGGCCAAGAAGAAGAGGCCGTTCAAGACGAGTAAGTTCTTGATGACCGGGGGCATCACGGAAAATCGCGTTGGCGGCCGGTAGGAGGTCTGGCGTGGGGGCATGAGGAGGGGCTTCGGTTGAAAAGTCCGCTTGGAAGAAGGACCAAACGACAACGTGTCTACCGTGTGTGCTCGCTTCTACGGACCGAAGCGCGAATGCGTTCGAGGGGAAAAGGGAGGCGTCTGCAAAGTCTCCGTGTGCTCTGCACGTCCACCGTTTCTCTAGTCAATTTTCGACGGATGCCCTGTGGTTCTCTTTTTTTCTGACATGCATTTCGGGCGAAGCGATCCGGCGGAAGAGAAAGAAAAGGAGTCGGCCCTCCTCGAATGTCTGAATGCGCACGAGGACAGGATCGAGCACCTGTACCTCATCGGTGACGTCTTCGACGGTTACATTGAGTATAACCACCTCGTGCCCAAAGGCTTCGTCCGGCTTCAAGCCCAGCTTGTGAAGTGGACGGATCGCGGCATCCCGGTGACGTATCTTCTCGGAAACCATGACGCGTGGCATCAGGACTATTTTCAGCGAGAGCTTGGGGTCCGACTCGTTCCCGAGGCGTGCACGGTCACCCACCACGGGCACCGACTTCACCTCACGCACGGGGATGCGCACGCCTCAACTCATCCACTCTTCTCGTGGGTTCGGCCGCTTCTAAAAAGCGCCACCGCGATTCGATTGTACCGGTCGCTCTTGCCCGCCGATTTCGGTCTCAGCTTGGCCCGACAGGTAAGCCATCTCCTCCACGATGAGTCCCCGGATCCGTCGGTCGTGGAGGCTCTTCGAACGTACGCCCGAGACCACCTTCGCCGCCACGATGCCGAGGTCGTTCTTATGGGCCACAGTCACGTTCCCTCTCTGCATCAGTGGCCGGACGGGCTTTATGTAAATACGGGGAACTGGTACGAAGATCGAACCTTCGGTCGTTTAGATGAGGACAGGATGCGTCTCTCGCGGTGGAACGGCTCGCGTACCCTCGACATTGAAGCCGCGGAGATGTGATTCCTCCTCTGAGGCGGCAGCACCCTCCGTCTCAAGGGGAGGTGGGCCCCTGACCTTCTATTTTCTACCCTTTGACCGCTTGATAGACCATGTCTGAATGGTCGTACTCTGAAGAAGAGCTGGACGATTACTTTAGTGATCCCTCTGTCCGACAGGAGGCCCTCTCAGACGACGGGCATCCCGACAATGGAGAGGACCCCTCGGATTCGGAGCGTCCCACCAGTGGCCTCCGCGGCTTCTTCCACCGGCGCATCGCAGATCCGGAGAAAGCACAGGCTGCCGTCGCGCTTTCGGTGATCACCGGAGTCTTGCTGATTGGCACACTGGCATTGTCGGGCTACATCTGGACGCTCACGGATGACCTTCCGTCCACGGAGCGGCTGGAGAATCCGTCCATGCAGCTCGCTACCATCGCCTACACGGCTGATGGGGAAGAGTTGGCCCGGTTCGCGAATCAGAATCGCTCCTGGGCACCGTACGACAGCATCTCGCAGCACGCCATCAACGCCCTCGTTGCTACGGAGGACCACCGGTTTCACCACCACTGGGGGGTCGACCCGACAGCCATTGCTGCCGCAACCGTCGACATTCTCACGGGCGGATTTCGAGGGGCGTCCACCATCACACAACAACTGGCGCGCAATCTTTACAACGAGAAAGTGGGACGGGCCGTCACCATCAACCGGAAACTGAAAGAAATGGTGACCGCGGTGGAGCTGGAGCGGCGCTACACCAAGCGGGAAATCATTGAGATGTACCTCAATACCGTGAGCTTCGGCTACAACTCATTCGGCATCGACGCCGCGGCTCGAACGTACTACGGCGTGTCGGCAAACGAACTAAACGAGCTACAAGCGGCCACGCTCATCGGGCTTCTGAGGGCCACTTCATATTACAACCCGCTCCGCAACCCCCAGAATGCCAAGCAGCGCCGGAACGTGGTCCTTCGGCTGATGGTGGGGGAAGGATACCTCGATCAGTCCTTCTACGCCGAACACAAGGATGAGCCGGTGTCGGCCGAGTACAATTCCGCCGAGCTTTATGCTGGATTTGCTCCCTACTTTGCCGAGCACGTGCGAAATGTCCTCACGTCCTGGTCCAAAGACCCCACCCACCCCCTGCATGGGCACGACGTCTACGGCGACGGGCTGCGGGTCTACACCACCCTCGACTCGGAGCTGCAGAAGATGGCGAACGAGGCCGTGTCCAGGCAGATGGCTGACCTCCAGCAGGTGGTCGGCTACGAGTGGAGTCGCCCCGACTCGGCGGCGCTCTACAGTCAGTCGCTTTCGGACTATCGGGAGCTCACGCCCGGGGAGGACTACGAGCCGTTCAAGTACTTCTGGGAGCAAAATCCGGAGGTACTGAACGATGCCATCCGTAACACCGCTCGATTTGACACGCTACAGGCCCGCGGGATGAGCGATCCGGAGGCGTTGAACCAGCTCCGTGAGGATACCGCCTTCGTCGATTCGCTCAAGAATCTCAAACAGCAGCTCGGGGCGGGGCTCGTGTCCCTCGACCCTCGCAACAATCACGTGAAGGTCTGGGTTGGGGGGCGCAACTTCCAAACCGACAAATACGATAAGGTCGGCATCGCCCGGCGCCAGACGGGTTCTACCTTCAAGCCCTTCACGTACACGGCGGCCATCGACAACGGATACTCCCCGTACGACAAGCTCAAAGACTCAACGTTTACCTGGGAGGACGCGGGGGCGGACACGACCTGGAATCCGAAGAACTACGGGGGCCAGTCGAGCGGGCAGATGTTGACGCTGAGTCAGGGCCTTGCCAATTCGAAAAATACGATTACGGCCCGGCTGGCCCTCGACATCAATCCTCGCACGGTGGTGCAGTACGCCCGCCAGATGGGGATCCGGGAGAGCGAGTTGCAAGCGGTGCCGTCGATTGCCCTCGGCACCAGCAACGTGACGCTGCTCGAAATGGCCACCGCGTACTCCACGCTCGCCAACGGCGGTCTCTACAACAAGCCTGTATCGATTACCCGAATCGAGGACCGATACGGCAACGTGCTTTGGGAAGACACACCGAGCCCGAGTGAGGCCATTTCCGAGCGGACGGCCTACACGGTGGTCGACATGATGCGGGGCGTCATCGATTATGGTACCGGACTACGAATCCGTACCCAGTTCAACCTCGGGGATTACGATCTCGCCGGGAAAACCGGTACCACGCAGCGCTCCGCCGACACCTGGTTCATGCTCATGCATCCGGAGCTGGTGAGCGGGGCCTGGGTCGGGTTCGACGATCAGCGACTGACCTTCCGCACCAGCTGGTGGGGACAGGGGGCGCACAGTGCGCTCTTCCTCGTGGGAGACTACTACCAGCAAATTGCGAATTCGGACTCGCTCTCGCTCATCTCGAAAGAAGCGACCTTTCCGATGGTCGAAAACTACGGCGGATCGGAGGACACGACCGGCACACAGAACGGCGGTGGGCTCGGCTGGTAGGCCCAATTGCGATTTGCGAGTGGCGAATTGCGAATGAAGGGCATCCGTTTCGATTTCCGATTCCTAATTCGACAATCGAACCTCGCCATTCGACACTGTGAAGTTGTTGCATACAGCCGACATTCACCTCGGGGCAAAGACGTACGGGCGGCGCGATCCGGAGACCGGTCTCAACACGCGTCTACTCGACGTCCGCCGCTCCTTTGAGACGCTCGTGCAGCGGGCGCTCGACGAAGACATTGATGCGTTTCTGTTCTGCGGGGATGCCTACCACACGGCCGATCCGACGCCCACCCAGCAGAAACTTTTTGCGGAGTGTCTTCAGCCCCTGGCGGCCGCGGACGTGCCGATCGTACTGATTATCGGAAATCACGACCACCCGGTCACCTTCGGGCGGGCCTCGTCCCTCGACATTTTCGAGTACGTCGACGGCGAGGTGTACTGCTACCGAAAGCCTTCTGCATCCGTCCAGGTGATCGATACGAAGAGCGGCCCGCTGCAACTCATCCCGCTCCCGTGGCCCATCCGGAGCCAGATTCTCACGAAGGACGAGTACCGGTCGATGTCGCCGGACGAGCTGCGGCAGTTTATCGAGGAGAAATACGTGAACTACGTTCAACGCCGCGCTGAAGAGGTGCGAAATGAGGCGGTCGTCGAGCGGGCAGACGGAACGGAGCATCAGCTGTCGCCGGACGTGCCGACGGTTCTCGCCGGACACGTGACCGTGCAAGGGGCGGAGCTTTCCGGCTCGGAGCGGACGACGCTCATCTCCAGTGAGCCCAAGTTTACGGTGGGACAGCTGGCCGTGGCGCCCATCCACTACGTGGCCCTCGGCCACATCCACCGCGCGCAGAATCGCAATCCGGACGGACAGCCGCCCGTCGTGTACGCGGGCAGCATCGAGCGGGTGACGTTTTCGGAGCGGGACGAAGAGAAGGGGTTCTATCTCGTGGACGTGGAGCCGGGACGGAATCCGGTCACCTACGTCACGTTTGAGGAAACGCCTGCCCGCGCCTTTGTGGCCCTGCACGTGGATGCGCGAGACGCGGACGAACCGACCGAGCGGATTCTGGCGGCCATCGAGCAAGCCGAGGTAACCGACGCCATCGTGCGGGTCCGGTACCACGTGGAGGAGGCACAGCTCTCCCTCGTAGACCAGGATCGGCTCCGCGCGGCCCTCGACGAAGCCGATACCATTGCGGCCATTGAGCGTACGGTGGACCCCGCCGAGCGGAAGCGACGAACGGTCGTCACGCGGGAGTCGGATCTGGAGGACGCCGTGCGCCAGTACGTCGGTCAGCACGACGATCTCGAAAGCATCGAGGACGACCTCGTGGATGCGGCCCTAGAACTGGAAGCGGAATTGGAGGCAGAGGCTCGCGAGACTGCCTGATTGCAGGTATACGTCACTATGACGACGGACGTCATTCCTCTGGGTACGGCCTCTGCCCTCCCAACCGGAGATCGACACCTCTCCGCTATGGCCGTTCAGCGCAAAGGCCGTCTCTATCTTTTCGACTGTGGGGAGGGCACGCAGTATCGCCTGCTTCACGCCGGTCTCAACCGGTCGCGGATCGACGCGATTTTCGTCACCCACCTCCACGGCGACCACTGCTACGGCCTCCCCGGGCTTCTCTCAACTCTCGCGCTTCAGCAGCGGTCCGATCCGGTCACGCTCGTTGCGCCGAAAGGCATCCAGGCGATGCTTCGGGTCCTTCCGGGGGACGCGCCAGACGACCTCCCGTATCCGCTCCGTATTCGAGAGATCGGAGAGGGATTCCAGAGAGAAACGGTGTATCGTACGGAGGAACTGACCGTTGTGGGTCGCCCGCTGGAGCACAGGACGTTTGCCATGGGGTTTCGGTTGGAAGAGCGGACCCGGCCCGGACGGTTTCATCCAGAAACGGCGCGGGCACTGGGGGTGCCGGAGGGGCCGGCGTTTGGACGCTTGAAGGCAGGCGAGTCTGTGACCACGAAGGACGGCACGACGGTACAGCCCCACCAAGTGTTGGGGCCGCCACGGCCCGGCATCTCGGTGGCGTACGTGACGGACACCCGGCCCTGTGATGGCGGACGGGTGTTGGCCGACGACGTAGATCTGCTTTACCACGACGCCACGTTTGCCGACGCCCTGCACGACCGGGCCGTGGAAACGGGGCACAGCACCGCCCGGGAGGCGGCCGAGGTAGCCCATGATGCCGACGCCCACCGACTGCTCCTCGGGCACATCAGTGCGCGGTACGACGATCCTGCGCCGCTGGAAACAGAGGCAACTGCCGTCTTCCCGGAGTCGAGCGTGGCGGAGGAGTTGCGGCGGTACACGCTCGATCCGCGCAGCAAAGAGCCTGAATCGGAGTGATGTTCGGGTCCCTCGACGGTGGGAAGGAGGCGCCGGCCGTCGAGGCACTCACCGCAAAACGGTGAGCTTCCGACTCAGCACTGTCCCGCCCGCTTCCAGCCGCAGCACGTACGTTCCGCTGGAGAGGCCCGACACTTCCATCTGCTGTTGGACCCGCCCTTCCACCGATGCGTCGATCACCGTTCGCACCCGGCGTCCCAGCACGTCGTAAAGCGTGAGGCGAGCGTCGCCCTCGGTTCCTTCCGGCACCGCAAAGCGCACGGTGACCTGCTGGCGGGCCGGGTTCGGATGTGTCTCTTCCAGCGTGACCTCCCCTACACCGCCGCGCTGCACGGTCACCGGATCGCTGAGGTGGACCGTCCCGTCGGTGTCGACCTGCCGGAGTCGATAGGCTAACGAGTCGGCGTCGTAGGGCAGGTCCCGGTCGGCAAAGCGGTACGTCTGGCGCTCGGACGTGGTACCAGTTCCCTCGCGCCGACCGATGGTGGTCCAGTTGGAGGCCTGCTTGCGCTGGACCTCAAACCGGGCGTTGCCGGTCTCCGTGGCGGTCTGCCAGGTGAGCCGAACGCTCTGCTCCGACCGCTGGGCCTCGAAGGAGACCAGCTCCACCGGCAGGCTCTGCGCGGTGCCGCCGATCGCGTATTGGCTGAAGCTCGACACCCCGCTTTTCGAGAAGGTCTGCTGCTGGGGGTCCGGATTCCAGCTGCTGGTGACGTCGGTCCAGGGCTGGCCGGGGCCCTCGCGCTTGAGGAGTCGGACGGCGCCGGGGTCGTTGACGCCGTTCACGCCGCTGTAGTCGAAGGTCACGTCTGCCGAAGGGCTGGAGCCGACGGCGTCAAGGCCCCAGACGACGTGGAGGTGCCGGTCGGGGCCCACGCCGGAGAAGTCCTCCTCCGGACGGGTTGCGTCGACCGTCGGGCCGTCGTTTTCGCCGTAGCGGTAGACCTGCAGGGCGTCGCTGCCGGAGGTGGAGACGTTGGACACGCTGACGGTGCCCCCGGAGGCGCCGACCGTCGCGCTGCCGCTGGTGAGGGCCGCGCTCACGTCGCCGAATTGTGCGCCAGAGAATGCATCCGGTTGGGGGTTGCCGGAGAAAGAGCCATCTTGAGCGGTCCCATCAGTCGTTGAATAATCAAACGCCGCTGTAACCGATTCGCTATCAAAGCGGTAGGTGGCAATGAGATCGTTGGCAATTGGGGCGGATAGATTAATTTTGCGCTTGGCGCGGGCGCGAATGTGGGACTTCGTGAGGGCGCCGTTCCACAGACGCAACTGATCGATCTGGCCTTCAAAATACTTGCCCGTGCTGCCGTGGGCGCCCGTCACATCAAACTTTGTTCCTCCCCTGGTGGCGCCGATGGCGATGTCACCCCCGTGGCTGGCCATCTGGCTTCCGGGCGTGGCGTCCCCAAACCGCTGTCCGTCGAGGTAGGCGCGGAGAATGCCACCAGGCTCATCGAAGACCAGGGCCACGTGGTGCCACGTGTCGCTCTGCACTGAAGAGGTCGAGTGCCAGGTGCCGTTCCAGGTGGTGTTGCTCTCGCTCCAGGCCCCGGCGTAGAGCGTGCCGCTTTTCAGATACACGTTGAAGCCATTCCCGCCACCACCCTCTTCGTAGAGCACCTGCTCGGCAGATCCACTCACGCCAGTGGCTTTGAACCAGAGCTCGATGGTACGGGTGTCGTAGGGGCCGCCAGTGTTGATGGCGGGGTCGTCCGGCAGACCGACGTAATCCCCGTTTCCGTCGAGCACAACGGCGGAACCAGCGCCGTACGCATCAGGCAACACGTTCACGGTCACCGTTGCTTCCGGGGAGCGGTTGCCGTTTTGGTTGGCGACACTGTAGGTGAAGCTGTCCTCGCCGGTGAAGCCGCCGTTTGGCGTGTAGGTAATCGTGCCATTGGCGTTGCCGGAGGCAGTTCCATCTGTTGGTCTCGTTTCGACCTGAACCGATGAAAGGTCAAACGTGCCGAGGCCCGGCCCATCGTTGGCCAGTACCGCAGTGGAGACTTCTCCGACAGTCTGCAACTGGTCATTCATTGCCGTAGGGGCCTTGAGATTATCGTTGAGATAAACTGCGCCCGCATCGCGTTTATTGTTCGACGGACCGTCTTCTAATCGAGCCCCGATAATCGCGCGGTCCCCACTGATTGACACCGAAAAGCCGAAGCTATCGGCGTCCTCAGCGTTGGAAGCACGGAGGATTTCATTTTCGGTTTGCGACCACCCGCTTGTAGTGCGCTCGAAAATGTAGGCCGCGCCTGCATTTTTCAGGTTGTTCGAGGGACCGTCCTCATTGTGTGCACCGACGACCGCACGATCTCCACTAATCGAAACCGAGGTACCAAACCAGTCGCCGCTCTCGGCGTTGGAGGCGCGAAGGATTTGATTTTCATTTTTCGGCCACCCGCTGGAGGTGCGCTCGAAGACGTAGGCCGCCCCCGTACGGTAGAGGTTGTTTGAAGGTCCGTCTTCCCAGCGGGCCCCGACGACCGCGCGGTTCCCATTAATTGACACCGAGTAACCGAAGTGATGGCCGTTACCAGAGTTGGAGGCACGTAGGATCTGATCTTCGTGATGTGGCCACCCGCTGGAGGTACGCTCGAAGACGTAGGCCGCGCCCGCCCCGACGTTGGAGTCCGACGGGCCATCCTTCGCATAAGCTCCCACGATCACGTGGTCTCCACTGATCGACACGGAGGTACCGAAGACGTCTTTCCGCTCGGCGTTGGAGGCACGGAGGATTTGATTTTCATTTTTCGGCCATCCGCTGGAGGTGCGCTCGAAGATGTAGGCCGCGCCCGCATTTCTCAGGTTGTTCGAGGGACCGTCCTCATTGTGTGCACCGACGACCGCGCGATCTCCACTAATCGAAACCGAGGTGCCAAACCAGTCGCCGCTCTCGGCGTTGGAGGCGCGGAGGATTTGATTTTCATTTTTCGGCCACCCGCTAGAGGTTCGCTCGAAGACGTAAGCTGCGCCGGCACGATTGAGATTATTTGAGGAACCGTCTTCAAATCGGGCACCGACAATAGCGCGGTCTCCACTGATTGCCACCGATCCGCCGAAATTGTCGACCCTCTCGGCGTTGGAGGGACGGAGAATCCGCACCTGCTGCCAGGTCCCGCTTCCGTCTCGCTCGAAAACGTAGGCTGCGCCCGCTGTAGATTTGTTGTTCGATGGGCCGTCCTCGTTCCATGCCCCAACAATCGCGCGGTCCTCGTCGATCGAGACCGACCGGCTGAAATCGTCTGTGCTCTCGGCATTGGAAGCACGAAGAAGTGCGTCCTCGTGCGTTTGCGCAACGGCGACGGATCCAGGTAGGAAAGTGAGCAAGCCCGACGCGAGCAGTAAGCATGACACTACGTACGATATTTTGTGCTTATCGCACTTAGTAATGTCTGCTACCCAAGAAATGAGCATTTGAGACAGAGAGGTGTCGCCGGAGGACGAATGCATGAGCCGCAGGGACCTTGGAAGGGATATGTGCCGGTTTTCAGATGCCAAGATTAAAGGGAAGTCAAGACGGGGAAGACTGCAATTCTGCAATGTTAAAATAAAAATAAGTAAGTCACGGTTGGGATGATGCGGGGGAAGGATAACGGTTGGCTCTTTCAGTATTAACTTGAACTGTTTCATTTCTGACAGTACCGTTTTTCCGCATGGCTTCAGTCAAACTGGGGAGTCAGTTGACTTGTACTGGAGGCGGTGTTCGCCCGTGGAGTAGTCTCAACGTGCACGAGAACGAACGTGAAACCCCCGACAAACCCCCGCGGGCCTGAAGTTTCCAGTCGCAACATTGATGGTGGCGGTCGAGTTTGGTTGTCGGTCATTGTCTGAACACAGGTCCCAATGAACTCTTGGCCGCCGATACGGATGAACACATTGAAGCGGAAGAAGACGAGCGGGGCATTCACTCGTTCGACGGGCAGCTGCTCCGCCGCATTGCCCAGTACCTGAAGCCCTACGTCGGCTGGGTGGTGCTGGCCCTCGCCATCACGCTCGTCGGCTCCTTTCTGGGGCCCCTGCGGCCGTGGCTCGTCCAGCGCGGCATCGACAACTACATCGTCGTTGGGGACCTGGAGGGCCTGCAGCGAATCATCCTTTACCTGGCGCTGGCGCTGTTCGGCGAGGGGCTGCTGTCGTTTGCGGAAAACTACCTGACGCAGTACATCGGGCAGCAGGCCATCTACGACCTGCGTACCACGGTCTTCCGCCACGTGCAGGACCAGCCGCTCCAGTTTTTCGACCGCACGCCCATCGGGCGCCTCATCACGCGCACCACCAGCGACGTCGAGGCGCTCAGCGACGTGCTCTCGTCCGGTCTCATCGTGGCGCTGGGCGACCTATTCAAGCTGATCTTCATCGCCTACTTCATGTTCACCCTCAACTGGGTGCTGGCGGTGGTGACCCTCATGGTGATGCCACTCATGGTGTGGGTCACGTTCTGGTTTCGCAACAACGTCCGCGAGCAGTACCGCGAGACGCGGAAGCAGGTCTCCCGACTCAACTCCTTTATTCAAGAGCACGTGACGGGGATGCACATCGTCCAGCTCTTTAACCGGGAAGAGGAGGAGATGGACCGGTTTGAAGGCATCAATGACGAACACCGGGCTGCGCATCTGCAGACGATTTTCTACTACGCCATCTTCTGGCCGTCGGTCGAGTTCATCGCGAACGTGGCGCTGGCGGCGGTCCTGTGGTTTGGGGGTCTCCGGGCGATGGCCGGCTCCGCCCTCACGCTCGGCGTGCTCGTGGCGTTCATCCAGTACGCACGGCAGTTCTTCGAGCCGATCCGCGACCTCTCCAATCAGTACGACACTCTCCAGCGGGCGATGGCGGGGGCGGAGCGCATCTTTGGAGTGCTCGACGAGGACCACCGCTTACCAGAGCCGGACGATCCCGTGGAGTTGGACCGGGTGGAAGGGAAAATCGAATTCCGCAAGGTCTGGTTTGCCTATGAGGACGACAATGAGGGCGATCCCGACTGGGTGCTCAAGGACGTGTCGTTTACGGTGGAGCCAGGGGAGACGGCGGCGCTGGTTGGGGCGACGGGCGCCGGCAAGTCGACGGTGATGAATCTACTGCTCCGCTTTTACGAGCCCCAGCGCGGCGAGATACTGGTGGACGGCGTCAGCATCGAAGACCTGCGCCTGCGCGACCTGCGTCAGCACATCGGCCTCGTGCTGCAAGATGTCTTCCTCTTCTCCGGCTCCGTCGAGCGCAACCTGACGCTCAACGATCCCTCGGTCGACGAGGCGTCGATGAAGCGGGCCGCGGAGATCGTGCAGGCCGACCAGTTCATCGAGCGGTTGCCTGAAGGATACCAGCAAGACGTGAAGGAGCGCGGCTCCTCGCTCTCTCACGGGCAGCGGCAACTGCTGGCGTTCGTACGGGCGCTGCTGTACGACCCGGACGTGATGGTGCTCGACGAGGCCACCTCCAGTGTCGATACCGAAACGGAAAGCCTCATTCAGCAGGCCCTCGATCGGCTCACGGAGGGACGCACCACTCTCGCCATCGCGCATCGGCTCTCCACGATTCAGGATGCGGACAAGATTCTGGTCATGCACAAGGGCGAGCTCCGCGAGCGCGGCACGCATCAGGAGCTCTTGGCCCTCGATGGGCTCTACCGAAAACTCTACGACCTGCAATATGCCGACCAGGCGTTTTCGGCCTCCGGCGACGGAGAGCCTCCGGACGATCGGGTGCGGGCGTAAGGACTTTACGCCTCCTTTTCCGAGTGCGGAACGGTGGCCGACGCGCGGTCGAGAATGGCGTTGGTGAGGTGGTCGGGGGGCGCCGGAGGATTCTGCGTGCGGAGGAAGGTGCGGATGGTCCGAGCCTGCTCGATCTCGTCCTGCCAGGTGGGATCGGCCCGCATCCCGGCTTCGAACCGGGCCTCGTCGTGGGCCGAGAGGGCGCCGTCCACGTACGCTTCGAGATGAGTGTCCATCCAGCGGTCGGATGGTCGGTCGCTAGGCAGAGACATAGTCGAGACGGTTGGAGAGTTGGGTTCGGAGCTTTTTTCGTCCCCGGTGGATGTAGACCTTTA
>JAHENZ010000185.1 GCA_018609755.1 Salinivenus sp.
GATGCATCTGGCTGCGGGAGCACCGACACCTTTTTCGTTTGGCACTACCTCTACTCGACGAACGCGAATGTGGAATTCCTTGCAGATTTGGCTTCACGCTGCGCGCCCCAAGACCCTTGCAGCCTCGCTTTCCCCAGTGCTCGTAGGCACGGCGATGGCCATCGAGGCGGGCGGCGGGGACGCGCTCGTGGCGGGATGTACATTTTTGAGTGCGGCACTCATCCAGGTTGGGGTCAACTATCATAACGACTACACCGACTACCTGCAGGGAGCCGATACGGAGGAGCGAACCGGTCCCCTGCGCGTCACGCAGGCGGGGCTCGTTGCTCCGGACACCATGCGGCGGGCGACGATCGCGGTATTCGTCGCCGCCGTGGCGACAGGGGGATACCTCATCTATCGGGGTGGGCTTCCCATTCTTCTGATCGGGATTGCTTCTATCGGAACTGCCATCTGGTACACCGCCGGCCCGTATTCACTGGCAGCTCTCGGCCTGGCGGACCTGGCCGTTTTTATCTTTTTCGGGCCCGTGGCGGTTGCGGGGACGTACTACGTTCAGGTGCTTGCGTGTCCGCCGGAAGTGATTGTTGCCGGAATCGCACCGGGACTGTTCTCTGTCGGCATTTTGCTGGTGAACAACATTCGGGACTTGCCCAATGATCGGGACGCAGGGAAACGGACCCTCGTGGTCCGGCTTGGGCGGCGGTTTGGCGTGAGGTTCTACGGGATCTGTCTTTTTTGCGCAGTGCTTCTGCCCGTCGGACTGGTCGTCTGGACGGGGGGGCATTGGTGGAGCCTGTTGACGCTTGGGATGCTGCCGTTTCTAGTGGGGGCGTTTAGAACCGTTCGGCAAACCAGCGATCCGGATCGGCTGAATGGGCTGCTCGCGACCACGGGACAACTCCTGGCATTGTGGTCCGTGCTTTTCTCGATCGGATGGAATCTTTGACATCTGCAGACCTAAGGCAGAGGCATTGATCCTACGGAGGTCCTCAGCAGGAGAAGAGGGCAGGCGTCCCCGTTGTCATTATTGGCAATCAGTTCTGTAAATCTCTCATGGTCATCACGTCCGCAGACTGTTTTCGGTACTCATTGCCACTGACTTCTCCTCTAAACGTTGGTGGAGAGATGCTTTCGGAGCGGCGAGGACTTGTGCTGCGGCTGGAGGGAGAACGGGGAGACGTGGGGTGGGGCGAAGCGGCCCCGTTGCCTGGGTTCAGTAGAGAGAGCTTAGAGGAGGCGTCGAATGATCTTTGTCGACGGGCCGAGCAGTTGACGGGGGCGGAGGTGATGGACTCGGTCATCGACGATGCGCTTCGGCGTCACTCCGATGCAAACCGTCCGCCGTCCGTCCAGTTTGCTGTGTCAAGTGCGATTACGGAGCTTTGGGCCGACCGATGGGACTCGACGGTGGCGTCCGTTCTCGGAGGAGGGGCGCAGGCTGTGCCCCTCAGCGCACTGATCAGGGACGACGAGACAGCCCTTACGGACTGTGCGGAGCGGTATCGCGCTTCCGGATTTCGGGCCGTGAAGCTAAAGGTCGGTCGTCGATCCGTCGAGGAGGATGCCAAACGAGTGAGAACGCTCTCCTCCATTCTAGGGAACGAGGTCTCACTGCGCCTCGACGCCAATCGGGCATGGACCTACAAACAGGCTGCCTCCTTTGCGGAGGCGATTGGGGACGTACCCGTCGAGTATCTCGAAGAGCCCCTGAACGAGCCTGATCGTCTCTCAGCATTTGCTGACGACACCGGGATTCCCGTCGCGCTCGATGAGACGACGCGTGAGGTATCTCCGAGGACGCTTTCAGAACGGTCGGGCGTTGCTGCAGTGGTACTCAAACCCACCTTGCTTGGGGACATCCGCTTCGTGCAGCGATGGGTTACCTACGCTATGAATGTGGGGATCACGCCCGTTTTCAGTGCAGCCTATGAGTCGGGCGTTGGAACGCGAATGCTTATCGCGCTGGCGTCGGTCTTATCGGAGGCCCCTGCGGGCCTGTCCACGTACACTCGCCTGGCCTCGGACCTCTTGTCGCCCCGACTCTCGCTGGATGGGGCAGAGGCGTCGCAGGCAGAAGGATACGAAGCGACCGTAAACCAAGACCGGCTTGAGCCCGTTAATTAAAATCAATAGTCTCCCGACGTCGACCAGCGGTTCATGGACCCCATTTTTCGGCATACGCAGGCCCATCCGAGGACGCTGGCCCTTCGTACGCCGACGAAAAAATGGTCCTATGGTGATCTTAATGCCGTTATTGCAAATGCAGTAAATCTGCTCGGCCAGCAGGACATTGGGGAGGGCACTCGGGTCGCCCTGCGATTGCCGACCGGAATGCCATTGATCATTCTCCTGTGGGCGCTCTGGCGGCGAAGAGCGATTGCCGTGCCGATCAGCGGGCGGGTCCCCTCTGCGGAGTGGCGTCGGCAGGTGCGACACGTCGGTTGCACCGTGCTCATCACGGAAGAGGACGATGCTGAAGAGGGAGATCTGCGAGTGTTTTCGCCCGAGACCTTCCTTCAGAAGACGGGAGTAAACGGCCGTCCTGAAGAATCTGCTTCTCTGGCCGACGGGCAGCGGGCAACCATTGTCTTCACGTCGGGCAGTACCGGTGCACCGAAAGCGGCCCTTCACGCGTGGGGGAATCACCGGTACAGTGCGAAGGGGGCAAATGCGAACCTGCCGCTTGGGAGGGGGGACCGGTGGCTGCTCTCCTTGCCACTGTACCACGTTGGGGGGGTGGCCATTCTCGTTCGCTGCGCTCTGGCGGGAGCAGCCGTGGCCGTTCCCGCGGCCGATCAGCCGCTCCACGAGGCCTTACAATCCACGCAGGCGTCACACGTCTCGCTGGTGGCCACCCAGTTGCGCCGTCTACTGGACGCCAGCACGGGAGCCCCCCCGGCGTTCCTTCGAGCCGTTCTGCTGGGCGGTGGCCCGATTCCGTCCGCGCTCCTGCGGCGGGGGCACGAGCGGGGATGGCCCCTCCTCACCAGCTACGGCAACACGGAGATGGGCTCTCAGGTGACGACGACCGCCCCGGGGGACGCACTGGGCACCCTTCACACCGCAGGCCGGCGCCTGCCGCACCGCCAACTGCGCATCGTGGACGGCGAGATTCAGGTAAAGGGAACCCCGCTCTTTGAGGGCTACGTTACGACGGATGATTTGGAGGATCCGTGCACCGACGAGGGCTGGTACCATACGGGGGACCGAGGCCGGATCGACGCCAGCGGTCGACTCCACGTGCTCGGACGCATTGATCGGATGTTCGTGTCGGGAGGGGAAAACATCCAGCCCGAGGAAATTGAATCCGCCCTGGAGGAGTTGGAGGAAGTCGAGCGTGCTATCGTCGTTCCCGTTCCGAGTTCCGAGTTTGGGCATCGACCCGTCGCATTCGTTCGGGGGCAAGGGGAACCGTCTCCGTCGGCGTTGGCCGATGAACTGCGTCGGGTGCTGCCTGGATTCAAAATACCGGACGCATTTCATTCTCTCCCTCCGTCGGTCGAAGAAGACGGCCTGAAGGTCGACCGATCGGTCCTGCGAGAGCGGGCACAGGAGTTGCATTGATCCCTTGTGAGGGAACGAGAACCTAAATTCCGTCGCCCAGGATTGACATGGGTGGAGGGGGGTATTCTTCCGCTGAGGAGACGAGATTCCTTTTCGCTATCGTTGTATTGGAAGCGCTTCCTACATTATGAGTATCACATTTCCTGTTGACCAAGTCACACCTCTTACGCGGGATCGAGTGCGGTTCGAACCGCTCCAGATGGAGAACATCCACACTCATTTTCAATGGAATAATGACGCAGAACTAAACCGGCTCGACAGTGAGCTTCCGTACGAGGAGGAGTCGTTTGGAACCTTCAAGAAGCGATTTGAACGGCTCTGCACGGAGCCTTCGAACAGCCACCGTCATTTTGAAATTCACAGCCGGGAAGACGAGGAGTTGATCGGGGTGGCGTTCGCGATCCGCATCAGCGAGCACAATCGGCACGCCCTCGTCGGCATCACCATTGGGGAGCGTGAGTACTGGGGCCAGGGGTATGGGAAAGAATCCCTCCGGTTACTGCTGGAGTATTGCTTTGAGGCGCTGGACCTGCACCGCGTAAGCGCAGAGACGTTCGAGTATAACACGACCTGGCGCGACTTGGTGGAGGGGCTGGGGTTTCGAAAGGAGGGAACCGCGCGGGACTATTTGTACCGCGATGGTCAGTTCTGGGACAAAGAGATGTATGCTGTGTTGGAAGACGAGTACGCCGAGCGGATCGGTTCCTCACGTGAGGAGCCTCTGGAGACTGCGGCGTAGCCGATTAGTACTGCGTCGACGACGAATTTCCCGGTAGGTCCAATTCAGGAAAGCGAACCGTTCTGTAGCGTCGTTGGACTCCAACGACGCTACACAGGGGATATTGGCCTTTGCAGGAGACGAAAATCCAGTGCTACGGTGTGTCGCTCCTGCGGTTAAAGTCGCAAAGTCGCGCTCCAACGGCGCTTGGGGTGTGTCGTAGAAATCGACAAACGTGTGCGCGGCGTGGAGTGACTATTTATGCCGAAATATTAGCGGGGGACATAGCATTAGGCGTCCCGCTGGAGCCACACAATTAATATGTCGTCTTGAAAGTCGTCCTCGTTACTGCGATCGAGAGCGGCGTCCTGTAGCGCTTCCAGAGGGGCATCACTGCCGTAGGCGTCGGCCGTAACCTCCAGCACGCCCTCCTCACCCAGCATGTCCCCGTTTGTCGTCGGGAGCTCCATCAGGCCATCCGTGTACGCGACGAGAGCCGTATTGGGGGAAAGGTCGAGCGTGGCGTCTGAAAAAGACGCGCTGGCCTCCAACCCGAGGATGAGGTCGCTGTGTTCGACGATTTCCGGTCCCTCCTCCGTAAGAAGGACCGGGCGGCAGTGGCCGGCATTCGCATAGGTTAGCGTATGGGCCTCAGGGTCCCAGTGCATGAGTAGGAAAGAGGCGAAGGTATCCTCCAGCACCTCATCATCGAGGAGCATGTCGTTGATGTGCTTCATCACCGCTGCGGGGGAGGACGATTCCTGCAGGAGCGTATGGAGGGTTCCCCGGACGTAGCTGAGAAAGCTGTAGGCGTAAAATTTTGCACGCAGGCCTTTCCCCATCACGTCCCCGATGGTGAGAAAGTACGAGCCCTCGTCCGTCTCCGTCCAGTCAAACAGATCGCCTCCGCCTTGTTCGTGTGCCTCCGAGTGGAAATGGAACTGATACCCATCGACCGAGGGGACACTGTCCGGGAGGAGGCGGTTCGAAAAGTCACGTCCGATTTCCGCATCGAGTTGCGACTGAAACATCTCCACCCGCTCCAGTAGGCGTTCGACACGAGAGAGCAGCTGCTCCATGTCGAAGGGCTTCGTGATGTAATCGTCCACCCCCGTGCGTGCCCCTTCCTGACGCGCGGGCTCGTCGGCCCGAGCCGTCAGGAAGATGAAGGGGATCACCCGTGTGTTTTTATCGGCCTGGAGGGCCGACTGGAGGGCAAACCCATCCATCTTCGGCATCATGATGTCCGAGATGATGAGATCGGGGATGCGATTGGCAATTTCCTGCAGGGCCTCTTCCCCGTTCGTCGCCGTGTAAACCTCGTAGTGCTTGCCGAGACGGTACTTCAGGAGCTCTCGAACCGTACTGTCGTCCTCAACAATTAAAATAGCATGCTCAGCCATGGATCGTGGTCGGCAGGAATGGAGAACTCAAAGCGATAGCGTCCCGAGTTCGTTGGTGTATAGGAGACGCTTTCGGTACAAGCGTTGATAATTCGAAGACCCATGCCCCGTTCGGGAAGGTCTTCCATCGCCTCGTCCTGGGAGGGAAGCTGGTCCTGAAAGTTGAACCCTTCAGAATTGTCAGTAACACTACAAGTTACGTGCCGGTTTTCCGTCTGTAGACGAATTTGAATGAGGGGAGATCGATCCTCGAAGTCCGCATGCTGGAGGAGGTTGGCAATCCATTCGTGAAGTACGAGTTGGGTGTACCGAATGGTCTCAGGGGTGGGGGCAGACGCCGAGTTCTGCTCAGACGACCATTCTTCGATTAGCGTTCGGACCTCATCCAGGGCGCGGTCCAGGTCAGTATAATCTTTCGCGAACGTGCTCATGGCACTGAAAGCCGGCGGGAGGGCCTACGGGGAGACGGCTACGCCAGTGCCTCCTTGGCGGCCTGGACGGACGGAAACTGCCGAAAAACTTTGTACGTGCGGGTGAGCTGGACGACGACCTGGACGGGGCGGGACACGTCCGCGAAGGCAACCTTGCCGTCCTCAGGAGAGATCTCGCGGTAGAGGGAGAAGATAGACCCGAGCCCCGTAGAGTCGAGGACCTCCGTGTCCGAGAAGTCGAGAATGAAGTTGCGAACGCCGTCCTCCACGTGGTCCTGGAACGTGTCTTTGAACTCGTCGGCGTTTCGAAAGTCGAGGGCCTCGCCCATGTGGACGATGACCGTGTCGGAGGAGTGGGATTCCACGTCAAAGCTCATAGTGGCGAACAGCGTCTTCTGAGGAAAAAGTCTGTCGGTAGACGGGCGAAACGTGGGAGTAGAGGCGTGGGGGAGGGCTCCTGTGCCTAAAGCCAACGTGTAAAACGGTCGCGCACCGTAAAAAAAGAGAGGCGTTCAGGAATTCTCGTCAAACGTGAGAGATTGAGAAAAGAAAGGGGAGCAATGCCCCCAAGCCCACAGTTGGGAAAAGCAAATGTCAGGCAGCGGTTCCATCCCAAAGACGGGTGGATCGTACCGGAATCTATCCAAGGAATCTAAGTAACGAGTGACACGATGGAAACCAGTGGACGAGCCTTCTTTGCTGGCGGGTGGGGAATGTTTTTCGGAATCATTGGTCTTCTCGGACTGTCCGGCGGGTGTGAGTTTCGGGCCGGGATGGAGCGTCCGTCGCCTTCTTCCGATTCGATTCGAGCGGATGCTCCCTCGCAAATTGCTTCAGATGCCCGGTTTACGATGAACAAGGGAGGAAAGCCCCGAGCCATGATCCGGGCCGAACGGATGGAACAGTATGAGACCGAAGACAGCACGTATTCGGTGTGGCGGAGTCTCAGTGATACGGGACGTGTCCGATCCTACGTTTTTGACACTGAGGGGGATTCGTCGGCGACGATCGTCGCTGATAGTGTCGTGTTTTTCAGCCAGGATGGACGCTTTGAAGCCTACGGGAACGTTATTGTCGTGACGGATGAGAACCGACGACTTGAGAGTGAGCATTTGACCTGGAACCAGTTTGATCGGACGATTCGCACGCGTCGATTTGTACACATCACCACACCAACCGAGGACGTGCGCGGAAACGGCCTGGTGGCGGACGAGGATCTCGAAACGTACCAGATTGGACGTTTCGAGGCTGAGGTCGAAGTAGACGAAGACACGTCGGAAACCTGAAGTTGAGGCGACGTCTACGGAACGCCGTTCCGGGTCCGCTGGTGTAGGGGGCTCCACAATCCATCGTTCTCTCTCGATCCGTCCCGAAGAGCATGCGCAGGGTCCTGACGACCACATGCTGGCCGAAGGTATGGGGGACGGTTCTCGTTGTGGGGCTCTTGTTTGCAGGGGTTGGACGGACGGCCGACGCTCAAGTCCCCGATTCTGTGGCGACGGACACCATTTCAGACGAGTCTTTCGCACCCCCTCCTCCAGCGCCTCCTGATACTGTACAGCGGCAAGACGTCGGGCCGTCCGAGCAGGAGAAGGCCCTCGTCAGTGCCGACTCGCTCAGTGCTCTCGTGCGGGAGGGAGAGCGCCTACAGGAGCTCTTCGACAATGTGTCGGTGAAGCAGGACACGACGCGTCTCCGGTCCAACTTCGCCCTTCGATATCTGGAGCGGGATCAGCTCCTCTTTACGGGCGACGTGGTCATCTACGAGCGTGGAGATACCTTGCAGGCCGATACGGTGCGGTACAACAAACAAACCAAGGTGGGGTACGCACGGGGGAACGTGCGTCTGACCGATGGAGAGGTGGTGGTCCGGTCCCGACGCGCAACCTATTACACTGAGGAGAAGCGATCAGTATTCCCGGATAGTGTTACTCTCGTGGACAGCAATCGGGTGTTGCGGGCCCAATCCGGCACCTACTGGTCCGACGAGCGCCGCGCCGATTTTCAGGGACGCGTGAGGCTCACCGATCCGGAAACGTACTTGGAGTCCGACTCGCTGACGTATTTTCGGGACGAGGACCGGTCCATTGCGAAAGGACGGGTTTTTATCCGGCGGGAGGAAACGGAAGAGGACACGACGGGTCGGCAGCGGCCTGATTCTCTAGGGGGGGATTCCACCAGGACCGCTGCGCGGGATACCACCGACCGAACCTACCTGTTCGGAGATTGGATTGACAATCAGGAGCAGCGGCGCTACAGCCGGGTGGAAGGGAACGCGTTGCTCGTTCGAGTCCGTATGGATTCGACCGGAGCGCCCGCCGACACGTTTGCGGTTCGGGCACAGGAATTGGAGGCCACTCGGACGGATACCCATCGGCGTCTCGTGGCGGTCGACTCTGTGCGTATCTGGCAGGCCGACCTCGCCGCGGTAGCCGACTCGGCGGTGTACGACCGCATCCTGGCCGCCGGGCCGCGGGATACTGCCCAGGCGCCAGCCCCGCCTCCCGATTCGGAGGAGACGACTCCGGAGCCGACCTACGACAGCGTTCTGGATTCCTTGATTGCTGAGACCGATCCGCCGGCTCTTGCCCAACCGGAGATCCGAAGCGATACGACAGAGGCAGTATCCTCTCCAGCTCCTGGGGATACGGCCGTGGCGTCCAGGCAATCGACTCAGGATCAAAAGCAGGATACCCTTCAGCAATCATCTCGGCGGCGTCCGCCGGCGTCTGCCCCCCAGGCCGAGGGCCGCCGAGGAGCACGTCCCTCGGGCACACAGGCGGGGCGCCGCGTGTGGGATCGCCCCGAGGCTCGCTCCGACGCCAAACTACCCATCGAGGAGACGCGTTTGTTTCAGTCTCCTGTGACCTGGTTCCAGAGCGCGCAGGTGTGGGGCGACTCGATCCGCGTTCGAGCGCACGAACGGAGCCTGGATACGGTCTTCGTTCGGGGAGCGGCGTTTGCCGCGCAGCAGGACACCACCGTCGATCGGATTCAGCAACTGAAGGGGAAAGACATTACGGCCTTTTTTCGGAGCGACTCTCTGCGTCGCATCCGGGCCGAACCGAACGCACAGGCCATCCGGTTCCTCACAACGAGCGACGGGTCGTTGAAGGGAGCTGCAAAGGCGTCAGGCGATCGAATCGTCCTGCGCTTCCGGAATAACAGCGTGAAACGCATCAGTGTGATCGGGGGGGTGCAGAGCAACTACTATCGAAAACCGGAAGACATTCCAGATCCATTTCGCCTGGAGGGTTTCCAGTGGACGCCGGACCGGAAGCCAACGCGAGAAGGGCTTCTCCGTGCGCCGCGTGTCCGAGAGCGGCTTGCACCCGAGGACACCTCGCGTCCTCCGCTGGCACGACAGCGCGGCTCCCAGGCGTCTCCGAGTGGAGAGCCGGTCGGATCGAGTGCTCGTCCGGTTTCCCAGGTTGGTCTTGAGGACCGGCGTCGGAGAGAAGCTGTCCGGCCCGATTCTGTTTCCGCCCGTCCCGACTCCTTGCGAGCACGTCCTCGCCGGGCGACGGAGCGGCCCGCAACGGACAGCACCGAACTCTCATCTGACCCCGACTCCCAGTAATGCCATCCGACTTCTCCGAGGATTCGTCTTCTCATTCCGGCGATCCTGTGACCTTATCGGCCCGGAACCTCACCAAACGCTACGACCGGCGTGCAGTGGTGGATGACGTGAGCCTGGACGTACGGCAGGGAGAGATCGTGGGGCTGCTGGGGCCCAACGGGGCGGGAAAAACCACGACATTCCACATGATTGTGGGCATGACGCGTCCGAACGAAGGGCGAATTCTGCTGGGGGACGAGGACATCACCCGTCTTCCCATGTACAAGCGAGCGCGCCGGGGCATTGGCTATCTCGCGCAGGAGACCTCTGTCTTTCGGGAGCTGACCGTCGAGGAAAACCTCCACGCTGTCCTCGAATTTCAATCCATCAGCAAAGAGCAGCGGGAGGCCCGCGTTGAGTCTCTGATTGAGGAGTTTGGATTGGACCGCGTGCGGTCGTCGAAGGGGTATTCCCTGTCGGGGGGAGAGCGGCGCCGCACCGAGATTGCCCGGGCCTTGTCTACTCAGCCTCGCTTTTTTCTCCTTGACGAACCGTTTGCGGGCGTGGACCCGATTGCGGTGGAAGACATCCAGAAGATCGTTGCGGACCTCCAGCAGCGGAGCATCGGGGTGCTCATCACGGACCACAACGTGCACGAGACCCTCGCGATCACGGATCGGGCCTATCTCTTGTACGAAGGACAAATCTTGAAACAGGGAACTGCTGAGGAACTGGCGGCAGATCCTGAGGTTCGCAAGCGGTATTTGGGGGAAAAGTTTTCGTTGGAACGGTACTAGGATTTGAAAATTTGCTTCGTATCGAAAATATATTGGAGGATCTTTGGTATTCTTTCCGGTTGGGGTCCGGTTCTCGCCCTCTTCCGAACCAGCGGACGATTCTGGTGTTTTTTGGTGGAATGAAGGTGGGGGCCGGTGCGAAATCTACAGGGAAGGAACGCCCTTCACTTGTCTATACTCATTGATCTCATTTCTCTCGTATGTGTGGAATTGTCGGGTACATCGGTAGCGAGCAGGCCGAGGACATCCTTCTCACAGGACTCAAACGTCTAGAGTATCGCGGCTACGACTCGGCCGGTCTCGCCATCGTCGGCGAGGAGGGGCTGGACGTTCAAAAGAAGGAGGGAAAGGTCGATGACCTCCGAGCGGCATTGGACGGACACCCGATGACGGGCACCTTGGGGATTGGCCATACGCGCTGGGCGACCCACGGGGCGCCCAGTGACGTGAACGCGCACCCGCACGTGAGTGCCGACGGGTCGTTTGCCCTCGTTCACAACGGCATTATCGAGAATCACAGTGCGATCAAAAAGCAGCTTCAAGAGAAGGGGTATACCTTTGACAGCGAGACGGACACGGAAGTCCTCGTTCACCTCATCGAAGAAGTGAAGCACCAGGCGGAGTTGAGTCTTCCGGAAGCAGTGCGACAGGCACTCACGCAGGTGGTAGGGGCCTACGGCATTGCCGTGGTTTCTCGTGACGATCCCGACCTGCTGCTGGCCGCCCGAAAGGGAAGTCCTCTCATTCTCGGGGTCGGAGAGGGAGAGTACTTCATCGGGTCGGACGCCGCGCCGCTGGTCGAGCATACCCGGCAGGTGGTGTACCTGAACGACGGAGAGATGGTGGAGGTGCGGCGCTCGGGGTACGAGGTGCGTACCATCGAGAATGAGCCCCTGGAGAAGGAGGTGCACGAGCTCGAGTGGAGCCTCAGCGAGATTGAGAAGGGAGGGTACGACCACTTTATGCTGAAGGAGATTATGGAGCAGCCCGACGCGATGGCCGATGCGATGCGCGGGCGGGTGTTGCCGGACGACAATGACATCGTGCTCGGGGGGCTCCACGACGTCTGGGAGGAGCTCTACGACGCCGACCGCATCATCATTGCGGCCTGCGGGACGTCCTGGCACGCGGGACTCGTGGGCGAATATCTGATTGAGTCGTTTGCCCAGATTCCCGTCGAGGTGGAGTATGCGAGTGAATTTCGGTACCGCGACCCCATTTTGCGAGACGGCGACGTCGTGCTCGTCATCTCACAGAGTGGAGAGACGGCCGATACGCTGGCGGCCGTTCGGGAGGCACAGAGCAAGGGCGTGAAGTGCTTTGGCATCTGTAACGTCGTGGGCTCTACGATTGCACGGGAGACGGACGCGGGCGTGTATCTGCACGCCGGACCGGAGATCGGCGTGGCGTCCACGAAAGCCTTCACCGCACAGGTGACGGTGTTGTCCATGATTGCGCTCAAGCTCGCGAAGGGACGCACGCTCTCCACCGCCGAGATGGCTCGCAACATCCAGGCGTTGGCGGAGGTACCGGAAAAGGTTCGTACGGTGTTGGAGCACAACAACGACGAGATCCACGCGATGGCCCAGGTGTACCGCTACGCGTCCAACTTTCTCTACCTGGGCCGGGGGTACAACTTCCCCGTGGCGCTCGAAGGGGCACTCAAACTCAAAGAGATCTCGTACATCCACGCAGAGGGGTACCCGGCCGCCGAGATGAAGCACGGTCCCATTGCTCTCATCGACCGGTTCATGCCCGTCGTCTTCATCGCGATGAAGGATAGTACCTACGACAAGGTCCTCTCCAACATCGAAGAGGTGGCGGCGCGAGACGGATCGGTGATCGCCATCACGGATGAGCAGAACGGCGAGCTGAACGAGCTTTGCGAGTACGTCATCAATATTCCGCAGACGAAGGAATTCTTGTCTCCGCTCCTCACCGTGATTCCACTCCAGCTGCTTTCCTATCACATCGCCGTCATGCGGGGGTGCCATGTGGACCAGCCCCGGAATCTGGCGAAGAGTGTGACGGTGGAGTAGTGTACGATCAATGAGGTCGGATGTGGCGTCCCTGTAGGATCTCAACGCTCGATCCGGACGGGGCCCGAGGGTCTCGTCCGTCGGGAAGCCGTTGAGATGGCTTTGGCAGAAGTCGTTCAGGTTCACCACGACTCGATCCGATTAAATGATGGACGTCACGGTTCTGTATGGGGATCCCGAACTTCCGGATTCGGAGAAGGCCGACCGCCGCTTTACCCGGGAGGACCGAGAGGCCATCCGGCGAATGAAAGCGGCCCTATCGGCGTGTTCGGAATTGAACGTCCGTTATTTGGAGCGCCATACCGACCTCTTTTCCCGCCTGCAGTCGGATCCACCCTCGTTCGTCCTCAACTTCTGCGACACCGGCTACCGGAACGATCCCCGCAAGGAGTTGCACGTGCCGGCCCTTCTTGAGATGATGGATGTCCCCTACTCGGGCGCTGGCCCCGCCTGTTTGGGGCTCTGCTACGACAAGAGCACGGTGAGGGCGGTAGCACAGACCCACGGCGCGCCGGTCCCGGGGGAAATCTTCATTGGGGCCGACGTGGAGGCAATTCCTCTCCCGGACCGGTACCCGGCCTTCGTCAAACCCGCCACCGGGGATGGGAGCGTGGGGATCACGACCGACTCCGTGGTGCACTCGGCGGTCGAGGCCTGCAATTACGTCGAGCACCTTCGGCAGACTCTTCCGGGGCGCGACGTGCTGGTGCAGGAGTATCTCCAAGGGCCCGAGTATACGATTGAACTGGTGGGCAACCCCGGGCACGGGCTGGAGGCGCTTCCGCCCCTCGAGGTGGACTAAAGCGGCCTTGATTCCGAGCTTCCCCCCATACTGGCCTACGAGTCAAAGGCTGTTGCCGACTCGCCCTACTGGACGCAGATTACGTACCGAGGGGCGGACCTGGAATCCTCCCTCCGTGACACGCTGGAAACCCACGCCCGCTTTCTCTTTCGTCGTCTCGGCTGCCGCGACTACGCCCGCATCGACTTCCGGTGCGACCAAGACGGGCATCCGTACCTTTTGGAAGTGAACCCCAACCCTGCCTGGTGTTGGGACGGGAAGATGAACATCATGGCGGGCTTCGGCGGGCGGGACTACAGCGAATTCCTACAGATGATTGTGGAGGCGGCTCGACGGCGCCTCGCCGGTCCGTCGTCCTCGGCCGACTCTGTCTAAACGTCGTCGCGCGGAATCGTCTCGTCCCACTCTCGCGTCTGGACGATCTCTTCGCCCTCCCGAGCCGTGAGTTCGGCCTCCAGCCGGAAGGTGTCGGCCGTGCAGGTAAGACGAGTTGAGAGCTCCAGTCGCACTGTCCAGTCGCCTCGGCGTAGAAGGCTCTGTTGCCGGATTTCTGTCTCTGCGCTACAAGGGGCGCCGTCGGTGACGCGGAAGCTCTGTTCGATGCGGTACCCCACGTCGAGGTCAATGGCATCGAGGTGGGTGACGGCCCCATCGAATGCGTCGCCCTCACTCACGACCCGAGCTGTGGTGGTGCGGGTGGGGAGGTCGCGCTCCGTGGTGCGCGTGAACTGGGCCGGGCGCAGCGTGGCGGTCTCCAGCGCCGGGGCCGTCTCCGGCGCGTCGAACGGGCGCAGTGCCTCGTCGTCGGCCCGGGGCGGGCGTTCCGGCAGGTCGAGGGTGCTGCTGCCGGTGTAGACGGAGAGGGTCGTGGGCGTTGGAGCAGGCCAGGCCAGCGGCCAGTAGCTCGTTGAGATCGCCACTCGCAGGCGGTGCCCCGCGGGAATCGATTGTGCGCAATCGTTGAGTTGAATACGCACACGGGTCCGCTCGTCCGGCGTCATCGGCTCCGGGTCTTCGTGGCTTTTCCGGTGGGACAGGTTGACCAGGCCGTAGGTCAAGCGAGCGGAGGCCCCGTCCGGAAAGACCTCGCAGAGCCGCACCGCAACCATCCCAGCTGGGTGATCGGCGGCAACGTCGAGCTCCACCACGGGGGCTCCGAGCAGTTCCAAGTCGTCCGTCAGCGGTGCCGAGTCGAACGTAAGGGACTGCCCGTCGTCGGACCGCTGGTCCCCAGGCAACTCGCCGTCCGCCCCGAAGGCGCACCAGACGCCGCTCTGCCCACCCGTCGTGAGGGGCGAGCGGATCGATCGCTCGGTGGTTGGTTCCGGCTCCCGCCCAAGCCCGTCAGCGTTCAGGTGGAGGCGGCGCGTCTCGACGGTCGGGGAGGGCCAGGTCGGTTCGGCCACCCACCGGCCGGGACGCGTTTTGTACTGCGGGCGGGGGCGCACCGACTCCTGCATCCACACGCGGTACGTGGGCTCGTCCATAATTCCGGTGTCCCGTCCCTTGAGCCAGTGGTCCCACCACCGAATGGCCTCCTGCAAAAATCCAATCGACGGCCCCGGTCGGCTGTCATGGGGAAAGGCGTGCGACCAGGGACCCACCAGGCCCTTCCGGGGGCCTGACAGGCCTGCCAGTAGGCGCGGCACGGCGTTCGAATAGCCGTCGGCCCAGCCGCCGACGGCGTACACCGGGCAGTCGATAGCGTCGTAGTCCTCACAGACCGACCCATGACGCCAGAACTCATCGCGCCGTTGATGGCGGAGCCACTCGGCCGGGTAGCACTTAAGGGCGTCGAGTCGTTCGAGCCACATGTCGCGCCATCGGTCCCCCACGAGGTCGGGGTCGGGGGGATAGGCGGCGAACATCGTGAAGATTGAGCCCCAGATCTGGTTCTCGTTCAGGAGACAGCCGCCCATGTAGTGGGCGTCGTCGGCGTAGCGGTCGTCCGTGGAGCAGAGCGTGAGAATTGCCTTCAGGGCCGGTGGGCGGCGGGCAGCGAGCTGCAGCGCATTGAAGCCTCCCCACGAGATGCCGGTCATCCCGACGTCGCCCGTGCACCAGGGCTGCTCGGCAAGCCATGCGATCACGGCTTCCCCGTCGGCGAGCTCCTGCTCGGTGTACTCGCCGGTAAGGACGCCCTCGGACTCGCCGGTGCCCCGCAGGTCGACGCGGACAGTGGCGTACCCGTGACCTGCGACGTATGGATGCATGCGTTCGTCCCGACCACGAGTGAAGTCCCGCTTGCGGTAGGGAATGTACTCAAGAATTGCCGGCACGGGATTTTCCTCGGCGTCCGTCGGGCGCCACATGCGGGCGGCCAGGCGGGTACCGTCCGGCAGTGGAATCCAAGTGTGTTCGATTGCCTGAATGGAGCGCGGATACTCGTTGATAATGGTCAAGGGCAGGGGGCTACGAGAGATGACTGATGGGGGCCTGCGGCGTGTGTCCCTCCCGCGCGGCGACGAAAAGATCGGCGAGGTTCTGGCGGGCGTGCAGGCCGGCATCGAGGTCCCAGCAGTTCACGATCCCGAGCCGGAAGCCGCCCGGCGGCATCGCGTGAAGGCCAGCGTCGCGGTCCTCGTGGAACGTAATCTGTACGCTCGAGATCTCCGGGCGCTCGGTGAGAGCACGCACCTTGGCCCGGTCCACCGGGGCGTACCGCATGCCGTGGCCCCCGAACAGGACGACACTGTAGCCCGTCCGCCGGTCGGCATCGGCGTACTCCCACGTGCCGTCGGCGTAGAGCTGGACGAGGGCCTCAAGCCAGCCATCGCCGTAGAGATCGGGCCACTGATCCGCGAAGCGCAGGTGGGCCTCGATGATGGTGCCGCCGATGGTCTCCACGTTGAAGGCCCCGGTGTACCCCGATAGATGCTTTCGGGTCCAGTTGCCGAGGGTCTGTTCAAGGCTGGGCCGCGATTCGGCCTCGATCGTCCAGTAGTTGAACGTACCGCCGCCCATCTCCAGCCCCACGGTGTGCCGCCACCATTTCGGCACGCCGTCGACGAGCACCCCGTCGGTACTTACGTGCTCGCCGGTCATCATCGGCATCCACATGTAGCCCGGCTGCTGTATGCGCTCAAATTCTTCCTTCGACGTGACGACCTGTCCCCCCGTCCCCATGCCGCGCAGGTTCATAATCGGCTTACTAAAGACCGGGTACGTGTCCGGGACGATGCCGTGCGGGGCACAGTCCAAATCCTGCGACTCAGCAACCTGCAGTTTCGAGTAGATCCAGCGATGCTGTGGGTAGCGGCGGTACGCCAGCTCGTCGTCGGTCGGAATGACGACGTCATCTGGGCACGCGACGTGCTCAAAGTACTGTTGACGCCACGGATCTTTTTCAACGATGGGCATTGGACGATAGAAAAATGGGAAGCAGATTCGAGTACGTACGCACCATCGTTGGTTTCGGCCTCAATCGGTACGCGTTCCCACAGATTATTCATCCTGCCCCCGCGATGACGTCGTTTCTGCCCCTTGTACGCCGTCAGGATACGGATTCATCCCATTCTGTGTCATGGCATAGGAGAAGGACCGCCCGGCCTCACCTCATGAGTGATCGGGACAGTCATGAGGGAGGGGACGGGCTGGTTGTTTACTCGTCCCGGTGTGAATGGATGTTTGCGAAGCGCTCGGGTGACTGCAGCAACGAATGAGGGAGGTCCCCCTGTGAGCGTTTCGAGTGGACGCACGGTACCGTCGTCTTGCACGATAAACCGGACGACTGCTTCCCCTGGCTGCGAAGAGGATTGGTATTCTGTGTCGAGGGTTTCGGCGAAGGAGTCAATTTCCCCTTTTATACTGGGTTCGGTATCCACGACGGAGTATACGGTAAAGAGCGAATGGACCCCGGTTGCCGTTAGGCGCAGAGAATCCGGGACGGCACGGTAGAGCCCGTTCAATTTGGAGCGAAAGGGCAAAGGAAGCCGAAACCGCGCGTGGTTCATGTCCAATTTGATCGTGTCGGTTCGTGCAAGACGCTGGAGGTCTTTGGGAGAAAGGGGAACGAAGCGGCTGTCCACGACCGAGTCGCCCCGACTCGACAGGGTGCGCCAGGCATGTCCCCGCCGCATTATGAGTTTCTTAGAGTAGAGATCGACGAATGAGAACGGACGCAGCAAACTGCTGTCAGGAAGAGTGGCTCGCACGTGGAGGCCCCACTGTGCTTGGTCATTGACGAGTCCACCGAGAATTGTAATTTGTGCACGGGAGACGGTGTCTACAGTCCCCACTGGTTTTGCGGTTGCGGACACGGGGGAAACCAACGAATCTCGATAAAAGGGCGGCCGAGGCAGGGTTGTGAGGGAATCTGGAGTTTCCTTGATTTGCTCAAATATGCGTTCGGCACGAGGCGCGTCCGGTTGGCCAGTGGACTGGAGAGAAGAGGACGTGCTTCGGCACCCAAGAAGAACGCCGCACGTCAACAGTGCGATCGAGAGCAGTGGAATCGTGAGGGTACGCTGCAGCATGGACCGCCTCAATTGATTGAATTTGGCTCAGGCTCGGTGTGAGAAAGCTTCTATCAAGATGGTTTCAGGCTTAACATATCCGTCTCGCCGTAGCTTCCGATCGTTATTTTAAATAAGGTTAAATATTGTGTCAACTCCATGCGCGAGAACGTGAGCGCCGGTTCCTTGACCTACGGACTGGCGGTCTTGCAGAGTGGGCGACCAGATCACCTCTCTGGAAGACACTCTCGGGGGCCTTGAGGGCTGTTTAATCAGGTCGCTCTAAAAACTGAGCATAGATGTCCCTCGACCGACTGGCGGTCCGGTCATAGAAGAATTTGCGGAGGGGAGAGTTTTTCGCCCACATCTGAATCGCCACCGCAGCTGTTGCCGCATTTCTGTCCAGCGAGCTTGACTCCCCGAGATTCTGCACCTATCCTAATCAGAAACCCGGTGAAAGAGGTCTAAAGGCCTTGGGAATCGGGCTGTTACCGCCGCCATACCGCTTTGGCTACAGTATATGTCGATGTCGGATTCTTTTTTCGAGTCCCACGACCTTACGCGTCGCGAACTCCTGAAGTTAGTAGGGACGGCCAGTGCCGGCACCATCCTCACGGGGGCGCTCTCGGGGTGCGGGCCGCTGTGGGAGCGTCAGCCCGCTATCGACGTGGACACTTGGCACAAGGGCGTGTGCCGGTTTTGCGGGACCGGGTGCGGGGTGCAGATTGGGACGCAGGACGGAGAGATTGTCGACGTAAAAGGAGACCAATACGCACATAACCGCGGGCGTCTCTGCGTCAAGGGCATCCTCAACCGAGACATTTTGAAGGTAGAAGACCGTGCCGTTCATCCGTTGATCCGGAAAAACGGTACGCTTCAGCAGGCGAGCTGGGAGGAGGCCATGCGTCGAGCGGTCGACGGATTTCAGGAAGCGATCGACACTCGTGGCCCCGATAGCGTCGCCTTCTACGGCAGCGGCCAGCTCTATACCCAGGAAAGCTACACGGCCAACAAGCTGTTTAAGGGGGCAATCGGTACCAACAACGTCGACGGCAATCCGCGGCTCTGCATGGCCTCGGCGGCGGCCGGGTACATCTCAACGTTCGGTGCCGATGAGCCGATGGGGTGCTACGAGGACATCGATCACGCCGATTGCTTCTTTATCACGGGATCAAACACGGCCGAGTGCCACCCCATCGTCTGGGATCGCGTGCAGGACCGGAAAGAATCGCGGCCTGAGACCACGATCATCGTCGTGGATCCGCGAAAGACCCGCACGGCCCGCCACGCCGACTTGCATCTGCCCATCACGCCGGGTACCGACGTGGCGCTCTACAATGGCCTGATGCGACAGTTTGTGGAGATGGACGCCGTCGACCAGGACATGGTCGAGAACTACCTGACGTTTCAGCAGGGAGGAGGCGAGGGCGGGACGCGCACGTACGACGACCTCGTGCAGCACCTCTCCCGCTACCCACTGGAGCGAGTGAGCGACATTTGCGAGGTGAGTCCCCGAAACATCCGGGAGGCAGCCTTTCAGTTTGCCGACGCCGGGGCGGCGATGTCGATCTGGACGATGGGACTGAACCAGCAGGCACAGGGGACGGCCTGCAACCGCCTCGTGAACGCGATGCACTTGCTTACCGGCCACATCGGCCGTCCGGGGGCCACGCCGTTCTCGCTGACGGGGCAGCCGAACGCCGGGGGCGGGGTGCGCGACACGGGGGCGCTGGCGCATGCTTTGCCTGGGGGGCGCAAGGTGGCGAGTGCAGAGGATCGACGCGAGATGGAAAAGCTGTGGGAACTCGAGGAGGGCAGCATCGACGACAGCCCGGGCTACGACGCCGTCTCCATGTTTGGTGCTATGGGCCGCGGGGACGTGCAAGCCGCCCTGGTGATGTGCACGAACCCGGCGCAGTCCCTGCCCAACGCCGAGCAGTACCGCCAGGCGATGGACGAGGCGTTTCTGGTTGTGGCCGACGCCATTCATCCGACCGAAACCACGAAGTTTGCGGACGTGGTCCTGCCGGCGGCGATGTGGGCGGAGAAGGGGCCGGGCATCTTCAGTCAGAGCGAGCGGCGCTACCACGCCGTGCCGCAGATCGTGGACCCGCCCGGGGAGGCGCGCCCGGACCTCGACATTCTGGTGGACTTCGCCACGCGCCTGGGACATGACGACGTGATCACCGCGCAAACCTACGAGGACGTGTGGGCGGAGTGGCGGAAAATCTCTCAGTATTCCTACTACGATTTCTCGGGCATGACCATGGAGCGACTGCTGGAGGAGCGGGGCCTGCTGTGGCCGTGTCCGTCGGAGGATCATCCCGGCACCTGTCGCCGGTACGTGCCGGGGGAGGACCCGCTGGCCGAAGGAGAGGGGCGATTTGACTTCTACGGCCGGTCGGACGGGCAAGCCGTCGTTTGGCTCGAAGACCAGGAGCCCCCCTCCGACGAACGCACTGATGACTTTCCGCTCGTGCTCACGACCGGTCGCGTGTACGAGCACTGGCACACCGCCACCATCACCGGCGCCCTCGACCAACTCGACAACATCGACATCGATTTTCTCGCGATCAATCCGGCCGACGCCCGAGCGCGGGGCATTGCCGATGGCGATCGGGTGGAAGTAGAGAGCACCCGCGGGTCGGTCGAGCTGGTCGCCAAGGTCACGTCCGACATCGTCTCCGGCGTCGTCTTCTCAACGTTTCACTCGCCGAACCACATCGTCAACCGTGCCGTCAACGACGAACTCGACCCCTCCTCGAAGCAACCCGAATTCAAGGTCAGCGCCGTTGCCGTCCGGCCCGCGTCCGGGGCTGTCTCCTAAACAGAAGGACGACGAGACGGGATTTCAGGGGCTATGGGGCGTCCTTCTCGGTCTTCTAGTCGTAGGGGTTGGGATGGGAGCGTTCGGGACCGCACCTGCATTGGGGGCGGAGGAGGGAGCGGTCACGTTCGGCACCTTTTTCCGGGTCCTGGGCATTGTGGCTTCGTCCACGGCGATCGTTGCGCTCATCCTGGTGCAGTTTGTCTTTCACGATCGCTTTCACCGCACCACGCGCCACTGGATTCTAATGGTGCTGCTGCTGGTCTTTCCGCTCATCTCGGTTTTGGGCACAATGGAAACGGTGATGGAGGAGACGAAAACTGTTGCCTCGTGCAATTCCTGCCACGTGATGGAGCCGTTCGTGAATGATCTACAGAATGACAGCAGCTCGACCCTCGCGGCTCGGCACTATAAGAACAAGTGGATCCCGAAGCAGCAGTGCTATCAGTGCCACACCACCTACGGGGTGCACGGGACGCTGGCGGCAAAGCGGGATGGGTTTCGGCACTGGCTGCTGTACGTGACCGGGACCTACGACGAGCCCATTCAGTACAGCGGTTCCTACCCGAACGTCAACTGCACGAACTGCCACGCCGGCACCGATAAGTTTCAGTCGGTTGAAGTCCACTCGAGTCTCCGACCGCTGCTGGCCAGCGACCAGGTAAGTTGCACCAGCTGTCATGGCCCGCCGCACCCGTCTCCCCCGGATCGGGCCCTTCTCGACTCCATTTCCACTCCTCATCCCACTGCCGCGCGATGAGCACATCTGAGTCTGACTCGTCTGATCGGTCCAGCGTCGTCCACAGTCGCATCCAGAGGGCAGTCGTATGCACCCTCGTGGGCCTTAGCTGTGTCCTCCTGTTTCTGCTGTCCGGATTTCAGTCCTGGAGCGTAGGGATTGGGGTCTTTTTTGGCTTTCCCATGTTGCTCCTCGGCATAGGCTTTTACGTCGCCGGAGTCGTACACGATCTTCGCCGGCGGGAACTGTTATGATTCGCAAGGGAGAACTTCCGCTTTTCTGGAATCTCCGGAAGACCTGCTTGTATCGAGCTCTAGGGAAAATATAGGGCTTATAGGAATCGTATTTCGGGAGGGCGGTTTTCTCCTTGCACTCGTCTGACAACTGTGGGCCGACGGCCCCGGTTTTCGGGGGAGGGCAATTCTACACTAGACACCACCCTCAGGTTGGGTGTAGCGTTGTAGCAGGCAGTCGTGGATTTTCTACCTACTGTCCCCATTTCTGCAGGAGAACAGCGCTCTGATGCGATTCAGAGGAAGCTCGTGTAGTTCACCGGTCCAGTCGAAACGGTGGAAGGGCCGCTTGGTCAAAGGGGGCACAATGGCATTTTTCCCCACCAGATTCAGGATCCGTATCCTGTTCCGCCGTGCGCTTGTTTTTCCTGTATCGAAGTCTCTTTGTCTTCGGTTTTCTGTTTCTGTTTCTGGGCCCTCGACAAATCCAGGCCCAAGATGGGACGTCGGAGTCCAGATCGGCAACTGTAACGGCCGCTGCCGCTACGAGCATGACCATTGACGGTCAGTTGCAGGAGGACGCTTGGGATAAGGCGAGTCCCGCGATGGGGTTTCGCCAATTTGAGCCGGATGAGGGAGCCCCCGCCAGTCAGCGGACCGAGGTCCAAGTGCTGTACGGGGAGGATCACTTGTACGTCGGCGCTCACCTGTACGACGACCACCCGGACCGCATCCAGGCCACGCTGGGGCGGCGCGACGAATGGAATCGCGCCGATTGGTTTCTGGTCTCCATTGACTCAGATCTGGATCGCCGACAGGCCTTCGCATTCGGCATCAATGCAGCCGGGGTGCAATTGGACGCCACGCGGTCCGGTGGGGAGGGAGGGCCGGGGCCGGGCGGGCTCGACCCTTCGTGGGACGCCGTGTGGTATAGCGACGTGCGCATTACGTCCGAGGGGTGGGTGGCCGAACTCAAGATTCCATACAGTATGCTTCGGTTTTCCAGCGCGGAGTCTCAGACCTGGGGGATTCACTTTACCCGATCAAATCCGCGATTTGGAGAGCAAGCAGAGTGGCCGATGGTGCCCCGCGGAGAACGCGGGAATTTCGTCGCCCAGTTCGGGCGGATAACCGGCATGACGGGATTGGAGGCTCGACGGAACGTTCAGGTGCGGCCCTATACGTTGAGTCGAGCAGAGTCGGTTGAAAGTGAGCAGGCGCCCGGGACCGCGAACTGGAATAGTAGTCTGGACGTCGGGGGGAACGTGAAGGTGGGGCTAGGCTCCAACTCAACCCTCGACCTGACCGTCAATCCGGATTTCGGTCAGGTCGAATCTGATCCTGCGGTTCTCAATCTCTCGGCGTTCGAGACGTTTTTCGACGAGAAGCGGCCGTTCTTTGTCGAAGGCATCAGTAAGTTTGAGTTTAGCGCCGGACCGGGGGAGCTTCTCTACACCCGGCGCATTGGGGGACGGGGCCCAATCGTAGGGGCTGCCAAGCTTGCAGGACGGACGGAGGGAGATCTCTCCTACGGGGTGCTTGGCGCTACGACGGGAGAGGGCTTCAACCCGAAACGTCACTACGGCGTCACGCGGCTGAAACAGCAAATTGGCGACTACTCGTCGGTCGGAGGCATTCTCACCGGGTTTTCAGGCCCGCGTCGGAATGGGCCGGGTCGACGGTCCAGTGTGTCGAGCGGGGCGGACTGGGATCTGCGCTTTGCAAACAATGGCTATGGGATCGAAGGGTTTGCGGCCGTGACGCACCTGCGCCGTCCTGCACTTACCGGAGGGCAGCAAACTGGAGGAGCGGGCAAGGTGTGGGCTCGGAAGCGACAGGGGGACTGGACGGGCTTCGTGGGGCTCGACGTGTTTGGCGATCAGTTTAATCCCAATGATCTCGGGCAACTCCGGGAGAACAACATGATCGTGATCCTGAACTCGCTCGACTACAACGTCAATTCTGGGCAGCCCTTCGGTCCGTTTCGTCGAGCAAACATTGGCACCTTTAGCACCCAGTCGTTTTCGTACCGAAATGGCCTGGATCGGGGCCTGAGCACAGACCTCAACTCGGAGTGGACCCTGCGGGGGTTCCAAGAAATTCAGCTGTCGGGCACGATTGAGAATCCGTTCGGGGGCTATGACCTGTACGAAACGAGGGGGCTCGGTCCCTGGCAGGAGCCCGGCAGCGTCGGGGGCAGCCTGGAGTTTGAGACGGACCGCCGACGCGAGTGGCAGCTTGAGCCGGAAGTCGGGTATACGGCATTCGAGGATGGCGGGCGAGAATACTCTGCTGAGTTGGAGGGCACCGTGAATGTGGGGAGTCGGCTATCCTTTTCGAGTTCAGTAGAGGCCGAGTGGGAACGGGACGTGACTGCCTGGACGGCAAACGAGACGCTTCGGAAGGCTGAAAACGAGTGGCAGATTGGACGACAATCGGGACGCTCCCCCTCTGCGTTTATTCCTCTGTCAAACACTCAACTCGACGAGCACCTTCAGTCCGTGGCGCCCGTATCCGGTAGTCCCCCGGAGTATTATCTCTCTGTATTCGGCGAGCGGAACACCCGTTCGGTGGACGTGACCGGCCGCAGTACGGTCACGTTTACGCCTCAGCTTTCTCTGCAGTTGTACGGCCAGCTGTTTGTTGCCCAGGGCCAGTACGAGGACTTCTCACTTCTGCAGAATCGCGACTCCCTGGTGCCGTTTGACCAGTATCCGAAGAACGACGAATTTGCAATCCAGAGTCTCCAGTCCAATACGGTCCTTCGGTGGCAGTACCGGCCCGGCTCCACCCTGTTTTTGGTGTGGACGCACGGGCGTCGGGCCAATTCTCAGGTGAATCCGCTGGCGTCCCGCCCAGAGTCCCTCTACGATCGGTCGTTTCGAGAGCACGTGTCGGACACGTTCGGGCTGTTTCCTCGGAATACATTCATCCTGAAGGTAAGCTATACGTTTCTTCGGTAGGTAAGCACCCTAAAGGATGGAAGGAAGGGGCGGCGTGAGTCGCGAGAATACCGCCCCGTTTTCGTTTGGGGTCCCTCTGTCAGTCAATCGTCGAACGTCTGCGGCAAAATGGTTCAGGCGTTTGCTGGAATCCGAAGGACCATCGCGAGCTTAGCATCTGCCGTCAAGACCCGATCGGGGGGACGAAGACGGACGGCCAGAACCTCTTGGTTCGGAAGGTCCACGTCCGTGACGTGTTCGACGCGAACGGGCGGCGGCTCCTCTATCTTCTTGTTAGGGTCAGACGCATCCCGGTCGCGCACGTCATCCGGTTTCTCAGACGGAACGGTATCGGGGGCCAGAAAGGATTCCATTTGGGCGGCGACCGTTGCCTGCAGCTCCTCCAAAGGAGCGGTGAGATCCAGCTCGCGTTTCAGGGTGAATAGACGGTGAGCCACTCGGGTCAAAAACAGGCGGCAGGGAAGGGAGGCTTCCGTGCGGGCGTCGGCGGCGGCCGATGGGTCGTCGTAAACGCTCGGCTCGTGCACCGATGGTGCGTGCACGATGTGAATACTACCGTCATCGGTCTCGTCGAGAACGGTGAAGCCCGCCCGAGCCAACTCCGATTGCATGCTACCCGAAAACGGAGCCGAAAGACATTGTTTTCCCGGAGAATGAGAGGGCGACTGGATTTCGATCTGCTGTTGTGTCAGATGGGTGGCCCATCCGGTGTCAACGTAGCTCTGAGCGGCCGCTACTCCCACTGCGAGCGCCCCGCTTCCGAAGAGGCCCTCGTCCTCGTCAACGTCGAACGAGGTCGCTGAGGAATCTCCTCGATAAGGGGGGCGTAACTGCACCGACGGCAACGTAAGGCTCAGGAAGGAGGCGGACTCTTCGGATCGAAGGCGCTCCCATTCGACGTACTCGTCGCCCTGCAACTGGGGGCGGAGGGACGGCAGCCGACTTAGCCCACGGACGTGTTCTGTCCCGAAAAAATCTGCTGCCACCGACGCCACGACCGGAGCTTGAAGGCTTTCCCCCGTTCCTGCGAGATCGGCCAATTGTTCGACGTCAACGTGTGAATGTCCAAACGCCTGGTCAACCATCACCAGAGACGTTGGAGGATCGTCGTTGGCTTCGTCGTGCTCGGGGAGCAGGACCTGATGGTGCAGGGCCTCGTGTAGATCGTCGCGATTTGCGGACAGCACCAACAGGTCTACGCCGCCGTCCAGGTCGATCTGCTTTTCCAGAAAATAAAGGCCTCGCCAGGCAGCCTCTAGCTGGCGAAATTCCGGGTGCGTGAGCACTGCCTCCACCTGTGCCGCGAGCCGCTCGTCGAGTCGGGCAAGGATGCGGTCAGCCGCCACTTCGTCACTGACCGACGACGTTCTTTTCTCTGATGAGGACGGGGATTCTGAGGCAGGGGAGGCCCCGTCTTGCCCATTGGTTTCGACCATGTCCATGACCCTCCCGAGGGCATCGTCTCCTTCGCTCCGCGCAAGCGAAGAGGAGTCCGCTTCTGGGGCGGTTCCCTCAGGAACCTCTCCGTCCACGAGCAACTGATACAGATCGTCTGCCCAATCGACGTTCAAGTCGATGTCGTCAAGTTTTTCCTGGAATGTCGATGCGTCCATCGTCTCGTTTTGTACCGCCTGCACTAAGGAGCGGGCTTCGAGCAGACGGGCGGTCGGGTCCATCTGCTGCGCGATCTGCTTCGGGGAAAACGCCTCCCGCGTCGGAAAGGAAAGCGAGACTGTCCACGTGTCCGGATGGTCACTGAGCCGATTGGGCACCTCCACGGTGAGTTCCGGCCCGAGCTCGGCCATGAGGTCTGTCGCACTTTTCGGTCCGATGTGGTGACGGCGATCCTCTTTTGACCAGTCCGAGGGAGAGGCGTGGGGCGTGAGAGGACTCACGAACAAGAGGCGAAACGGGAGCGAGGCCTCAGCCGGAGGCGATTGGGATTCGTCGGCACGGCCGGTCGTAATTTCCATCCCAATGCGGGCACCGGTGGAATCGTCAGGGGACGGGTCAGTCTCTGAAGAAGGAGGGTTGTCCATGCTTTGAGAGAAAGAATTGGAAGGAGAGGGAAGGGAGAGGAGAGCCCGTGGAAAGGTTCAAGCTGCAGGCCAATTTCTACGTTCGGTGTCGACGGGACGGAAGCTTCGCATCACACGTTCGACCTCAGGACCGAGTTGCTTCCGCGTCGTAGGGGTAAACCCGGCCGAGAGCACGTACCCAGTGTTGTCGTGTATTGTGTAGAGTTGCTCGTGATAACGTTTTCGATCGGGGGCCGGATACCAGACGTAAATTCCCCGATGGGCGGGATGTCCGCACGCGAGTGTGATCGGGTCGTCCATGAGGAGGCGACACCCGTCAAGTTGGGCCTCCAGTTGTTCCCGTTCGTGTTGGGCGAATACAGACGGATCATCTATCCCTACGTCCTCAACCGTCGTGATTGAAATGCGGTGTGTCAGTCCGTCGCGCGTAGGGCCGATGAGGGTGTGGGTAGACTGATCGGTCCAGGTATCGTCCGGGAGCGTGCACTGAAAGGCATCTGTCCGGTACCTGCGAGGCTTCTGAGTTTCTGGTAGTGGAGAGGGTTCTGATGCCGACGAGCCACGTTGATTGTTGGCAGAGTGTTCGTCGGCAGATGCGAGGTCTTGATAATACTCGGGAAGGTCCTTACTCACGGATTCTGATACCGTTTGGACAAAACGGTTATTGGTTGTTTCAGAAATGAAAGTACGATACAGGTGTGCGTATGCTTTATGTGTCGGGCTGTTGCATGACAAGGGGGTACACATCGCGGCCTTTTCTTGAAGATTACCGCCGATGCCGTAAGGGAGGGTGAGGCTCAAAGCTTCGGAAGATGTGCTCTACCTTCGGACCTACGACCGGCAGGCTTTGCTCAGTAAATCGCGCCGATAACCGGTATCCGACCTCGTGATAGACAAGATACCAGTCTTCCTGAAGGAGCGGACGGTCGGCTCCCGAGGTTAATGAAAAGACGACCCGTGATGCGGGGAGGTCGTTGTCGAGCTTTGTGCGAGACCGGGCACTTACTTGCCCGTTTTCCAAGGCTTCAGTTTGTTGTTCGACGCGTCGTCCAGCGTAGTCAACCATGGCAATGTCACCGACCTCCGGGTCGACGTTGATCCGGATGATGTGCTGAAATTCGTCCTCAACAGGGCCTCTCAGGCAGTACACGGTGTTGCTGTTCCAGGCGTCGTCCAGAGACACCGTGAAGGCATCAGCGAAGTACGTCGTGGATGGGGGAGGGGGCTTATTGTTAGAGAATTGCGAATCATTTCCCGAGTCGTGTGCCGACGCTGTCCCGGGGAAGGACGTAGACGTTCGATTCATGATGGAACCTTCAGCGATGATATTAGGGACGGAAGAAGAGGTGGGTACTCAGCCTATCAGTTTCAAAAGTGTATCCAGAGCAATGCGTTAAGTAAGTTTTTGTTTACTATCTGTGTTCCTAAAGTGGAGTTCCATAGGGGGCTTCTCAATTGGCACGTTGAAAGCGATCAAAGATCTGATCTGGGCCAGCTGGTCGACCGAGGCGCCCTGCCGGGCTGCATCCCGGTAGGCATTCGCCAGAAAGAAAAGGTGCAGGCCGTCGATGGCGATCGCATTTCGGCTCACCCGTCGCTGTCCGGCTTTGTACAGGTTGGCTTTCCGCCGGTGCTCGGTGACCTCGTCCATCTTCTTCCCGTATTCCTGAAGTCCGGCCTCGCGGCCCTGCATGGCCTGCTGGGCCTCTTTCCCGGTCTGCACGCGCTTTCCTTTCAATTTGAAGAGCTCGTCGGCCTTCTTGCCCGTGCCTACGTTGTCGTGGACGTACTGGGCGACCGCCCCGATGGCACTGCGGTGCGATCTGCCACAGGGACGCTTCGTTCGAGTCGGGACCGGTGGTGCCGTGGAGCGGAGCGTCTCGGCTCGACCTCAAAAGCTCCGGGAAGAAGTACTTGATGGGGCCGGGCGGAACGTCGGAGAGCTCGGCGCGGCCCTCCGCATCGAGTGTCGTTTTTTGCTCGCTTCCGTCCGGAAGAATCACGACGACCGTCTCGTCCGCCACCGGCGCGTCGGTCACGAGGTCGCAGAGGCGAATGGTCACGTCGTCCACGAACGTCGGGAGGCCCTTTTCCTTCGCGTCGGTTGAGTCTGACTGCACCCCCAGCACGTCCACGGTATAGAAAAACCGCGGCTGCGCGTACCCCTCCGGCGCCTCCCACTCGGAGACGATGGTGGCCACCTCGCTACTCCGTGCGATGATGACCACCGGACACCGGTAGCCTTCGAGAAGCCAGTGAACGAGGCACCGGCGCGTCTGCTCGTTGGCCACTCCGCTTATCGGGCCGTCGTAGTACGTCAGAGATCCCTCTGGATTTTGGGTCCCCGACAGGCGTTCGACGTACTCGCCCTCGGCCTCCAGATCCTCCTGGGCCACCCGCCCCATCCCCGCGTAGATCTGAAATTCCCGCACTGAGTACTCAATATAAATTCCCCCTACGGTCTTGTTTCATTTGAACCAAAGTATTCGGGGAGCATATAGAAGCACGGTATATTTTTGAAGAACTGGTACCGACTGATGACGCTCGTGAATATGTTCTCATCTTCAGTTGGGCTTCCGAAAATACGAGCAGTGTTGCACCGACCGAAGGCGATTGTAACCGCTGGCTTATTGGTGGCCGGAGCGTTCGGGTTTAGCACGTTCGGCTCCAACGAGACGCCCCCAGCCACCTTCGCCGCCGAACAGGACGAAAGGGTAGAGTCCACGGACACGTCCGATGAAGCGACGAACGCCGAGGATCGAACCGAGGTTGACTGTCCAGTCGGTTCAAAACGAGGAGACGCCACCATCCGGATCGACTCGACCAATCGAGAATGGACGATTACCACGATAAAGCCGGACTCCCAGTTCAAAGCTAAAGGAGAACACCTGCCGGTCGACTGGAACGAACTGGAATTGGTAAGTCGGGGAGACATAAATCGGGACGGCCGAATGGACGCGGTGGTAAAAATCCAATTTGATACTGCTCGCCCCGTTGGAGGACGGCATCACTGGGTGTTTGTCAGCTGTGGTAGAGACCGGTACGTATCGGTCACGCCGATCTTGAGGCTTGACCGAGATCATCTGCACCGTACGAGGAAGGTTGAGAAGCCGTGGCCCAATTTAACGGCGCTTGGAGAAGTGAGGAGGGCTAACCATCCGAAAGGGTACTACTATCGTCAGACATACCGGTATAACAAAGAAGAGGAGCGGTACCGCCCCGTATCGGGATCGGCCCGATACAAAAAAGAGTCGGCTAAGCGACTTGGGATTAACCTCGACGATCGCCCCCAATGCTCCGTTGGAAAGGGGCCGCCGATTCGGATCCAGCCCACCGAGAAGACCAAACGCCCCCTCCAGCCCGGCGACAGCGTGCGAATCGAACCAACGTACCATCCAGAAAAGTCCTATGAGATAGAGTGGGCGGGTGATTTGAATTACAACAAAAGAGATGACCTAGTGGTTGAGGTTGGCTGTGGTAGCGCGGACAGATGCAGACATGTTGTGTATTACAGATGCAGTACTGAACGTCACTGGTATTCTGTAATTTCAGAAGAAATACATGCAAAAGAAATAAATGTTGATGACGAAAATAAAAATGGATGGAGGAAAATCAGAAAAATAGGTAGTATAAAAGAGAATGAGTACGTACTTGAATTTGGTTTTACTGGGTATACCCAGAAGAGCCTTTCACCAGTTGAATGAGTCCCTGCGATTAAGGATGGGCTGATCATCGATGCGAGCGAGCGTATCGCCGAGCCTGCCAGATACATCTCCTCCGACGTTATCAATCTGGGAGATTAGAGCGGACTCGTGATCATCAGTCCAATAAATCGGATCGCAGGTCCATGAATTGCCTATTGCGTTTTGATCCACGTCGAGGTTGGGGACTTCTGCACGCGCATTTTCCAATACTGTTGTGAGGTTCGCGTCCTGACAAGGCCCACTCGTGTCAATGAATGAGCTAGGATGGAACACGTGCCATCGCACGAGCATTGCCACCGCTTTCTCAGAGGTAAACACGTCGCCAATTGTGGTGTCGTCCGGCCAGTGCTCGAGAGGATTCTCCCACTGGACGCTCAGCACGTCTTCCACCCGCATCCGGGCATAGTCCCAGCAGGCCTCCTGGAACGAATTCTCCATCTGTGGAAAGTGTTGGAGACGGGAGGCCATCAAGAACCGGTAGTACCAATGCCAATTCCGAAAGTAGTCCCACTCTCTGCTTGCTTCTTCCTCGGAAAATGGATCCTCCCCGGTTCTCATCGGCAGTAGCTCCATTCCGCCCGAGGTCTCTTTCTCGATCGAGGCCACGTACTTTTGCTGAGAGGTGAAAAGCGCCTCCCCGTTCTCCCCCCAGTCGGTGTCGACGTCAACCCCGAATTGTCCGAAGATGTACTCGTAGGTGTGTTCGTATTCGCTTTTCAGGTAGGACAAAAACCCGCAAAGCTCTCCTTCTTGCACGGGGCGCTTGTCGTACCGGGGCATGGTCCAGTGGTACGGACCGGCCGAAAGAAGGGCTTCGTCGTACGCATTAAGACTGTCGAGATGGCCGTTGCATTCAACCTGGCTGATGGCCTCTATGACGTTGTACATCGAGTTCTCTTCGGTCCCGAACAGCTCAGGGGTAATTTCCGTCGAGTCCCACGTCTGTCCCTCCTGTGATACCGTGCACGGCCCATACCATTCATTGCTCTCGTCCATTAGATAGTAGCCGAGCGTAATCCGATCCCCATACTCGTATTCCCCCTCGTCACTCCCAGCGATTTCGCTGGTAAGGTCTGTGCTTTCGTCATTCAGGAGTGCTCTATCCGAGCCAGGCTCTGAGGGGGCAAGAAAGTAGCCGGTGAAGTCATGGGCAAACATTCGACAAGCAGTCGTCTCAACGTCGTCGTGCCGCCAGAGATTTTCGGCGTCTGCTCCCTCGGCAATAGCGCCGCCGTCGTAGACGGACTCGTATCCGTCGCCGGTCCGAGCGGTGATGACCACCGGACACCGGTAGCCTTCGAGGAGCCAGTGAACGAGGCACCGGCGCGTCTGCTCGTTGGCCACTCCGCTTATCGGGCCGTCGTAGTACGTCAGAGATCCCTCTGGATTTTGGGTCCCCGACAGGCGCTCCACGTACTCGCCCTCGGCCTCCGGATTCTCCTGGGCCACCCGGCCCATCCCCGCATAGATCTGAAACTCCCGCACCGCCTGCTCGGTCCGGGGGCCGAACACCCCATCGAACTCCCGGATGAGGCCGAACCCCAGATTCCACAGGTCCAATTGAAGTTGAGTCACGTATCCGCCGAGGGAAACCGTCGGGGGCTGCTCCTCGGCCGGATCCACGACAATGCCGGGAAGCACCACGTCTCCGTTGGCGAGTCCAATCTCCCGCCCCTCCTCCACGGGCGCCGAGGGCCAGGAGCCGTCCCAGTCGTTCCGGCGGAGCGTGTAGTTGCCGTACCGCCGGTAGAACGGAGCCTCCTCCGGGAGCAGGTCAACGGCGGCCTGCCCGGCCTCCGAAAAGCTCGTCTCAATCCAGGACTCGATCGTCGGCTCGGATGAATTCGACGTAGACATGACAAAAGGAGTTTGAGAAGCAAAACAAATGAGAAGTGACCGGGGACCTACGCGTCCCGAAACCGCAATCCGTCGAGCATCGGGCGCTCCATGTCGGGGATCGTGCCGCTAACGGAGGTCCCCAGCTGCGCTTGCAACGACTGAACGGCCGCCGTCGACAGCGGGCCGGGGGCCCCGTCGACCGTTCCGCCGTACGAGCCGACTTGCGCGAGGCGCTGCTGCAGCCCGTCGTCGTCCTCGCCCGCCGAAAGATCCGTAAGGTCCAGCGGGATCGTCACGTCCCCACCCTCTGTCTTCAGCGTAAGCGCGGCGGCCACCGATCCCACGGGCACCGCCTGCTGCAGCCGTCCCTCAGTGCCTACTGTTCCGTCGAGCGTGGAGGTAGATCCGTCCTCGGTCTTGACCTTCAGCGTGTAGTCGGTCCCTGTCGGCTCCGCGCCGATGAGCCCGTGCTCTAAGTGGAGGTCGATTTGGGGCGGCACGACGCAGATCGTCTCCTCGCCTCCAGTGGCCACCTCGGCGGTCGCTTCCAGCGTGTCCATCACGAGTCGTGTTGCGTCGTCGGGCGAAGGGGGGACCTCGGTCTCCGATTCGTTTGTCGAAGGGTCGTAGCTGGCCAGCCCGATCTGAACCGGGCCTGGCGGTACCCCTTGCATTTGGAGGCGCCCGTCCCCGGACGTCTGCTTTTCCTGGGTGGACCCGTCCGCAAAGGTGATTTCGACACTCTGGTTGGCCAGCGGCGCTTCATTCTCGTTCACAAACTGGAGCTCCAGGTCGTCCACGAACGTCAGGAGACCCTTTTCCTTCGCGTCGGTTGAGTCCGCCTGCACGCCCAACACGTCGACGGTATAGAAAAACCGCGGCTGGGCGTACCCCTCCGGCGCCTCCCACTCGGGAACGATGTCCTCGGTGTCCCCCGGGTACTGAAACTGATACATCACCTCCACGGCCGCATTCTCCACCCGCGGCCGCAGCCGAGTGACAGGTTTGTGGGCCTCCCCCCGCGGGGCCTCCTGAAAGATCCGCACGACGGCCCGCTCTCCGTCCGGCGCCCCGCGGGCCTCCGCCGAAAGCGTAAGAATGTCGCACCGCTGGACGGTCTCCTGCGACCACCGGGGGCCGGAGACCCGCACCGGATCGGTGATCCGAACCGCCTCCGACTCGGCCGAGAGGCCGTGGTTCGGCATGTTCACCTTCGCCAGCAGACCGCCTTTGGCCTCGGGGGGCACCCGGAGCTGGAGGTTCAGGTCC
>JAHENZ010000186.1 GCA_018609755.1 Salinivenus sp.
ACGCGCTGTTTGCCGTCCCGCCCCACGGGACTGTTCGGCATCAAAAACCGGACGTTTTCCCAGCACTTGAGGGCTCGATCCCACTCGCGCTTTGCCTCGTAGGCGCGTCCCAAAAGCACGTGCGCGGTCAGGTGGGCCGGAAGCTCCTCAATTTTGTGTTCCAGCGTCGCGATGGCCGCATCCAGGTTGTTCTGCTGGAGGTGATTGATCGCGTCCTGGAGGTCGGGGACAGCCATGATATGGGGCGTCAACGGAACCGCGTGAGAGGAGTGCGCAGGGCGATGGGCGTCTCAGCATACACGAAAGTACAGTGCAGCCGGAACGATTGAAAGATGACGATCCGCGTATGTTGGGAACCGCGGGTAAGAAAACGACATCGAGGAGACGGGGATGGAGCGTGCCGGTCTGGGAGGATACGCCTTTCACCGGAGGCCTCGACCACTTATCACACCCGACGGCCTTCAGCCCTCATTCTACAAAAGAAACGAGCCTTACGGTTGTGCGGGCGTGGCCTGTCGGACGGCAAAGACTTGATTGAAGTTGGACACGGTGACGAGGACGAAACCGGCGGCAAAGAGGGCCTGGAACGGAATCGCGGCCCATTCGCCGAGGGCAACGACGACCCCGAGTCCTATCGTACAGTAGACGGCCAGCAGGGCCTCCCACCAGACCACGCTCGGCAGCTCCGCCATGGCGTACCGGCTTTGCCACCAGCCCTCGGATCGGTCGCCGCCGTACTTGGGCGTGCGAATAAAGGCCGTGTCCGTCCCGAGAAGGGCCTGCCAGAAGGCATTCGTGTTGCTGAGCGAGAGCCCCATCGTCCCCGCCATAAAGACAGGGAAGAGGCGGAGGCGACGGCCCCAGTCGGGATACAGCTCGCGCTGGGCAAAGAGCTGCGCCAGAAAGAAGCCCACGAACCCGAAGAGCCCGAAGCCCATCACGGCGAAGTAGATTTCGCCGGGGCCGTGCCCGAGGGCCTTCATCAAGAGGAGGGGAGCATGCGTAAGTGCTGCCAGCAGGATAAAGGGAAAAGAAAAGTGGGCCGTGAGGTGAAACGTTCCTTCGAGCTTCACGCGGAGCGACTCGTCGGAGCCCCAGAGCCGATCCGTAAGTTTGAGCGCCGTTTCCACGCCCCCTTTCGCCCATCGGAATTGTTGAGAGCGAAGGGCATTCATGTCAGGTGGGAGCTCGGCGGGGACCTCCACGGAGGGCACGTATTTGAAGTCCCAGCCCCGCAGTTGTGCGCGATAACTGAGGTCGAGGTCTTCGGTCAGGGTATCGTGCTCCCAGCCGCCGGCGTCCTCGATACAGTCGCGACGCCAGATGCCGGCCGTCCCGTTGAAGTTCATGAAGCAGTCGGCCCGTTTGCGCACGTGTTGCTCGATGGCAAAGTGCGCGTCGAGCCCAAAGGCCTGCACCTGGGTCAGCAGCGAATCCTCCTGGTTGAGGTGCCCCCAGCGGGCCTGCACCATGCCCAGATCGTCGTCCGCGAAGAAGTAAGGAATCATCCGGCGAAGAAAGTCGGAATCGGGCACAAAGTCGGCGTCGAAAATCGCGACGTAGTCGCCACGGGCGAGGCGGAGCCCATTGGCGAGGGCACCGGCCTTGTATCCGGTGCGGTCGTCGCGGTGGATGTGGACGACGTCCACGCCCTGTGCTTGCCAGTGCTCCACCCGTTCTTCCACTCGTTCGCTTGTGGCGTCAGTCGAATCGTCGAGGACCTGGATTTCGAGCTTGTCGCGAGGGTAGTCCAGGTCCACGCAGGCGTCGATGAGACGATGGGCGACCTCGGCCTCGTTGTAGAGCGGAAGCTGCACGGTGACCACGGGCCAGTCCTGGTCGTCTGCCATCTCCGGGAGCGCGTCGTGGTCCGGCACGGGGCCGTCGAGGAGCCGCTCGTCGTTCGCGTGGAAGAGGGCGAGCCACAGCAGGTTACCGCCGTAGGCCGTGAGTACGACGATGGCGATCGCGTAGAGCGCCGGGATGGCAACTTCGAGCGTGGCGAGCATAGACTGAAAGTGGTTGGGAGTATCGGAGGTTGGAAGTGTGGGCGTCACCGTCAGTGCTCCTAAACACGCGAGTGTGTCACGCCACACTCCCGTACGCAATCAACGGTTGCGCCCGTACGTTTCGTGGCTGGAAACCCAGTCGGAGGAGGAGATGGCCGCCCCGAGTGAGAGTTCGCCGGCCAGGGCGGCCCCCGCCACCACCTCCGCAAACTTCTGCACCTTTCCCTTGCCGTAGCAGTCCATGATTTCTAGGCATTCCCGCTGCGTGGGCAGTCCCGTGCCGCCCCCGTACGTGGCCACGATGAGCGACGGAATCGTCAGCGAGATGTAGAGGTTGCCCTCCTCCGTGAGGTCCGTATACAGAACGCCTGCCGACGATTCGGAGACGTTGGCCACGTCTTGGCCAGTGGCGATGAACATGGCGGTGATGGCATTGGGGGAGTGGGCGCCGTTGTTGTGCGCTCCAGACAGGAAGGCTCCCACCGTAGACACGTTCCAGTGATAGTGCAGGCTTTCAGGCTCCACCCGAAGATGCTGAATCATCGCCTCGCGATCGATGGTGGCCTCCGCCGTCACGCGCTTGCCGCGCGTGTTCATCACATTCACCTGCGAGGCCTTCTTGTCGGTGGCGAAGTTCGACTCCAGATAAAAATGCTCCACGTCGTGCGGGTAGTGATCAATAATCCAGCCGCAGGCGGTAAAGGTGGCGCGTCCCACCATGTTTTGTCCCGCCGCGTCCCCGGTTTCGTAGTTGAAGCGGAGGTACGCGAAGTTATTCGACAGGTACTGATCGATGTCGAGTAGCGTCGCCACGCTGGAAGTCGATTCGGCCTCCTCCCGGATCTCGTCCAAGTGATCGTCCACCCAGTGGGTGAAGTCCCGGGCGTCCCGGGCGTCGTTGAAAACGAAGACCGGGGCTCGCTGCATGGAATCGTCCACGACCGTCGACTTCACGCCTCCGCTCACGTTACAGACCTTGATGCCGCGGTTGTACGAGGCGACCAGTGTGCCTTCCGAAGTGGCCAGCGGGATGAGAACGTCGTCCTGCGCGTGCTCACCGTTCACCGTGAGCGGTCCTGCAAACCCGAGGGGAATTTGGGCGACTCCGGTAAAGTTTTCGACGTTCCCCTCCGTGGTGTGCGGGTCGAAAGAGTAGTGCGTGATGTGATCGAGCGACGTGTCGCTGTAATCGGCGACGAACTGCTGACGCCGGTCGATGATGGCCTGACTGTAGTTGTCGTCCGAGTCGCGCGGGATGCGCTGGATGGTCTCGTCCTGCTCGGAGATGGAGTCTTCGACCGTGAGGCTGAGCTTGCCGAAGGGCTTCGCACGAAAGGAGAGTTCAATCTCGTGCTTTCCCTTTTCCAGCGTCGGGTGATCGGCCCGCACGTGAAGGGTTCGCTTGAGGGGGAAGTCGATGCTATTCTCTGCGGAAAGGTCGCTGGCCGTGTGCGTTTCGCCGTCGGCCATGAAGAGGTGGACATCGTCTCGGGGCACCGACTGCCCGTCGATTTTCACGTCGAGTAATGCCGTGAGCGTTGCGTCCTTCAGTCGATTCTTGAGAGCAAACTCGATCCCTTGATCCGTATTTTCGAGGCTGCCGAAGGTATACAGTTGCTTCAGCAGGGCACTGGGAACGAACATAAGCGTGCGATCGACCGGAGAAGGAGAGGATTGTGGGTAGATTTCGCATCAACGAGGAGCCCGCGAGCGGGTTCGCAAGGTATGCTTACGACTCCTCCGATTCAAAGTGGACGTGGAGCCATCCATCCTCAAGCGCGTGCTTCGTTACGGCAAAGTAGCTCAGGAAATTGGGAAGAATGTAGTTCCGGCGCTGATTGGCAACCTGCACGACCAGCTGATCTCCCCGATGCCGGACGTCGACCGACTCATCCTCCACAAACGGAAGACGAATTTCCATCACGTATCCGTCCTCGTCCTCACGCACCTGGAAGGTGGGCTCGTCGTACAGCACGCTCGTCGGGTCCCGGTCTTCGTACATCGACGCTGCGATGCGTTCCAACCGCTCGGCCCCGAAGACTTCTTCGCCTAGATGGGGCACTTGAAGGATGGGGAGGGGACTAAAACTCTGACGAATCTGCTCTAGATATTTGCGCTGGGAAGTGACGTAGCCCTCGAAGAACGAGTTTTCCGGCACCTGATCCTCCGGCAGTACACGGTTCACGATCACGCTGTCCACGGCGTACCCGTACAACTGGAGATACGTGTAGGCCCGGCGGGCCTCCTCGATGACCATCTTTTCCGGATTCATGACCAGACGGATGGACGTGGTTGAGGAGGTCGCAAGGACCTTCTGGATGCGTTCCAGCTTCTCAAAGATGACCTCCAGCTCCTCGTACCCCTTGTCCAGCGGAATGCCGGTCGTTTTGCGTACGCCAAACCCGAAGGATTTGAAGGCAAATTTTTGGAACGGAAAGGCCTTCGCAAGCCACCACTGAGTCACCTGCGGCAGCGTGAGCAAGGTGAGGGTCTCGCCCGTGGGAGCGCTGTCCACCACAATCAGGTCGTAGTCTTCCTCGCGGAGGGCTTGCTCCAGCCACAGCAACACCGAGCCCTCGTTCATGCCCGGCAGCGCCGCCATTTCCTCCGCCGCAATCTGATCGACGCCCTGCCAGCGGAAGACGGTGAGCATTAGCTCCCGCATGTTGCCCCAGTACTTCTTCATCGAGTAGTAGAGGTCCACCTCCTGCGCAAAGAGGCCCTCCTGTACTTCCTGCGCCTCCGGGCCGAGCTCTCGGTCGAGCGCGTCGGCGAGGCTATGGGCGGGATCCGACGACAGGATGAGCGTTTTTTTGCCGTTCTGGGCAGCGCGCTGGGCCGTCGCTGCTGCGCAGGTCGTTTTCCCGACGCCGCCTTTGCCGGTGAACAGCAAAATCCGCGTGCCAAAATTTGGGGATGAAGCGTCGTTCTCAGTGGGGAAGAGCATGGAAGAGGCCAGCAGGAACGGCGTGAAAAATGTGACTTCACAGGCCTCGATTCAATGACGTGAGCCCTTCCGAGGTGCCCTTCGGAGTGAAAACGACCTGGAAAGAATAGGAATACCGATCCGCGACGTAATTCCTGGGGCCCATTCCCGGGCGGAGAACCGTTCTGCACTCACGACGGAAATGTTTGAGGACTTCCCGGCAAGAGTGGTGGAGTTAGAAATTGAGATTCAGGCCGGGGAGGAAGCGTAGGAATCGGGGGTTGTTTCCGGCGTAGTTGAAGAGTCCAAGTTGTACGCCCTGAAGCTCACTCGCATAGTTGAAGAGGCCAATTGTGAGGCCGCGCTGCTTCCCGCGTACGTGGTTGAAGGTGCTCAGCGACAGCCCGGTGAGGGCGCCGTCCGGCCCCGTGTGGGTGTACAGCGGGGCGACAACCAGTCCAGTTCCCGACCCTTGCACGACCACACTTCCGAGAGCCAATCCTTGCGTGCGAGAGGCGACGATGGGGCCGCCGGTGACGCCGATGCCCCAGAGAAGGTCCCCGGCGTGGAGCATAGCGCCCGACGCGGTGAGGCCGAGGAGGTCCTCGCCGCCACTCACCCCAAGCGTTCCGAGCGTGAGGCCGCCGATGGACCCGCCGGCTCGAAGCCCAAGTCCCCCCACCTGTAGGCCCGCGATCGACCCGTCTATGCCCATGCCGATGCCACTAAGATTGAGACCCCGCAGGGAGCCACTGCCAACCGTGAGGCCCGGCGTCACACCGATGCCGTTGAGGTGGTTGTCCACGTGGAGCGCAAGTCCCCCGACCGCGAGCCCGTTTAATCGGCCCGCAGTGAGGCCGATGCCGCCGAGGCCGATCCCGTGTAGGGCGTCGCTTCCGGCCACACCGAAAATCCCGACCCCCAGTCCGTAAAGCCGCGCGGCTCCGGTGGCGGGCACTCCCACGGCGATTCCGTTGACTTGCCCATTGGAGGTGGCCGAGCGGGGCTTCCACAGCGTGAGGTTGAGCCCCTTCACGAGTTCATGTCCCTGATTCCGATGGGTGAGTCGGAGTCCGTACGTGGTCACGAGTGACTCCGTCGAGGGGGCGGTTTTTGCTAGAGACGTGGTCGAGGAATCCTCGGTTTTTGCTGGTGACGCGTTTTTCGCCTGGGATGGTTCGGCGTCGGAAAAGGTCGGGAAATCCTCCGCGAAGACGGAATCGAGTGGGGCGGGGGGCGCCGGAGAGAGGGCGGAGCCGGCGTCCGAAGGATTGCTCGCGGGACGGGGCGGGGTTCGTTCGTCTTTGAGGTTGCGCACCATCGACACCAGGAGGGCGTACGAGGGCGGGTTTTCGACCGGGTCCGGCCTGTACTCCGGGTCAATCGACAGAATGCGCTCAATAGCCGTACGGGCCGCGACGAGGGAATTCTGCCGGAAGAAGGAGAGGCTTTTCAGTCGATACCCTCGAATGGCCTGTTTCGGAGGGAGCCCTGGTTGCTCGAGACAGTCCGAGAGGAGAGTCACAACCTGTCGAAACTCCTGGTTTAGGTAGGCCTCCTTGGCGGTTTGGATCTCCCTTTCGCAGGACGGAGCCGTTTGGGCTGACGTATCCAGAGGACTGCTGGTCCAGAGCAGGAATAGGCCAAGGAGAGGGAGAGCGGCTCGACGAGCGTAGCGAAGGAAAACCATTTAGATAGGGGGTGAAGCTCGGGGATTGGCGTCAACGGAGCACTACATCGGAGAAATGATCACCTCTTGCTTAGCCAAAAAGAACGGTTTTTTGGACATAAAAGGGGGACTTTCGGAGCAAACGTCTGTCAGTTCCAGATCGTCGACACTTCGCACTGGTGGGTTTGCACAACTGAAATTCGAGAAATCGCAGATATTGTAACGCCGTTTTCGTCTGCATCTCCTGCGCGAAATATGCTTGGGATCGATCGCTGCCGGCAAACGCTGACGATTGTGGCGTCGGGGGACCGACGCACGAAACCGCCAGAGTAGTTGTGCAAGGTCACCAGGCCTTTGCTTCCTGGCAGGAAGGCAGGAACGGTGAGGATTGATTTTTCCGAAATCTCGACCATTTCCCCTAATCGTTTGCGGCTCAGTGTTACTCTTATGTTATCAAATTCAAATGTCGAACAGTCCGAGTAATCGATGATGTCTCCTTTGCGGTGGTGCTCTGCGATCCTGCTTTTCGCTCTGGTGGGGATGGCGGAGCCTGCAGCTAGCCAGAGCGTTGACGTTGGCGGCCGTATGTACGTCGATTACTTTTACAATTTCGCAGACCCGGCCGCTGAGGCGGAGGATTTGCACGGGTTTCAGTATCGGCGCCTGTATCTAACCACGGACTTTACGTTGTCGGAAGTATTCTCCGGACGGGCGCGACTGGAAGCCCCTGAAGACGTGCCGGGGGGCAGTGGGGTGGCGGTCAAAGACCTGTGGCTGACTTGGCAGTATAGCGGCGAGCACAGTGCCACGATCGGGGTGACGCCGCCGCCGGCCTTCGGACTCACGCAAGACGTGTGGGGCTACCGAAGCCTCGCCCGAACGGTGATGGACAGGCAGGACATCGTCGACTCCCGCGATCTCGGGGTGCGGGTCGACGGTCCTCTTTTCGCCGACGGCTCGGTGCGATACGCCGCCATGATCGCGAATAACTCCAACACGAGATTTACAGAGACGGACCGGTACAAGCGAGCCTACGGGCAGATCCAAGTCCGGCCCACCGATCCCCTACTTTTCGTGGTGGGAGGCGACTACACGGCGTTTCCAGACGAACGGACCCGTGGCATTCGTCTCTCCGGTCTCATTGGGTATTCGACCGATACGTTTCGGGTGGGGCTAGAGACGTACTGGTATCGTCTCAGACGGGCGACGGCCGACGCTCGGACGAACACGGGCGGAAGTCTGTTCGGAAGCGTGCAGGTGGCGTCGGCCTGGGAGGTCATTGGTCGTGTGGATCGGGTCTGGCCCCTGGGGAAAGGACCCGACCGCTACGATACGCTGGTCGTGACCGGCATTGCGTATCGTCCTCATCCGACCGTCGCCCTCATTCCCAATCTTCGTCTGGAGGACCGTGACGACGGCCCCGCACGCACGACAGGTCGCGTCACCCTTGAGGTTGACTTCTAAAGGGAGCGACCGGTTACACCATTGGGCCACTCCGGTACGCATCAAGCGAGCGTGGTCCGGCGCCCGCAATGGATAGGATGAGGGCGCCGAGCAACATGGCCCAGTCGGTGCGAGCAGCGTGCATCATGACCCAAAAGCCGTACGTGTCCAGTTCGCGTACGGTGAAGGGGCCGAAGCCGTGACCCAGGAGAATGGGGAGCTTAGTGGTGATGAGGGCCCCGACCATGAGAAGGGCGAGGGGCACGGCGGCCCAGCGCGTGTACAGTCCCGCAAGGACTAGCACCCCGCAAACCACCTCCACGGTGCCAACGCCAAAGCCGAAAAACTCGGGCGCCGGGAAGCCGATCTCTGCAAACCGGCCGGGGCCCCGCAGCGCGGGATACAAGAATTTCTGGAGGCCTTCAGAGACAAACACGACGCCCACCATCAGACGAATCAGCGGTAGGATTCTCAAAGCCCGTCGGGCATCCGCAGAGGAGAAGGGCATAGAGGTTGGGCGAGCGGTTCGGATGAAAGGCGTGCGGTTCAGCCACTACGGTTGAGGACCCTCGCTGGAAACGTAGCTCCCGTCTTCGGGTTGCGACCGGCCGTACCGACAGAAGAGGAGCCGCATAGGAGCGAGTGTGCTCGTAACTAAGAAGCTGTTTCAATTTCAAACGCAGCGAATATGGCTGCGCATAACGACCGCAAAACGGTCATTCCAACTGTAGTAAGTAAACGCACAAGCGTCCAATTGGCATCCCTATCGACAACATCGAATACGGATGTGGAGAC
>JAHENZ010000187.1 GCA_018609755.1 Salinivenus sp.
ACGCGCCCGGCCCGCCGCCTCGATTGCCTCGCGGAAGGGCATCCCGCGCTCCCGTCTTTGGTTGATGAAGTCGACCTTGATAATAGCGTCGTTCACGACAATGCCGACCAGCACCACGCAGCCGGTGAGGCTCATCAGGTTAACGGTTTGTTCCGTCAGCCAAAGCACGAGGGCTACGCCCGCCGCGGCCAGCGGCACGGCCGCTAAGATCACGAACGGCTGCCGCAGGCGCTCGAACTGGGCAGTGAGGATGAGGTAGACGAGCAGCAGGCTCAAAAGCAGGCTCCACCCCACCGCCCGAAGGCTTTCTCGAAAGGCCTGATTTGCGCCGCCAACCTTGCCGCGCACGCCGGTCGGCAGGGTCACGTCCAGCTCCGACTGCACGGCCGTCACGGCGGTGGAGAGGCCCTGTCCCTCCGCCACGTCGGCCACGAGGCGCACGACCGGCGCCTGTCCGGCTCGCAGGAGTGCGGCGGGCAGGTCGGTCCGCTCGGCCGTCGCGAACCGGCGCAGCGGGAGGCGCCCGTTCGGCGTCGCAATCGTCCGCTCCAGTAGCGCCTCGATCGAGCCGACCGCGTCGCTCCGCACGACAATCGGCACCTCCTTGCTCACCTGCCGGAGGGCGGTGGCCTGCCGCCCCCGCGCCGCCGACTCCAGCGCCCGGCCCACGTCCTCGGGCGTCACGCCGTAGCGGGCCATCACCTGCCGACGCAGCCGCAGCTGGTAGGCCGGCACCTCGGCCGCCTCGGCCCGGCGCACGCCCGCCAGTTCGGGCCGATTGCGCAGGCGCTGGAGCAGCGTGTCGACGATCCCTTCCGTCCGTCGCCGTTCTTCGGCCACGAGGTCAATCAACAGGTCGTTCTCCCCAGGAGAAAGCAGTTCCCCGAGCCGCGTCTTGGAGGGCTGGACCTCGACGGTCACATCTGGTGGAAAGCTGTGGGCCTGCAGGCGCCGGGCGGCCGTCTGGGCCCGGACGCTGTCGGGCAAGATCAGGGTGAGATCCGCCTCGTAGGGGGGGCGCGGGTCCAGTTCCAGACGGGCCGTGCTACGCTCCCCGAGGTCGCCCAGAACGTGCGTTGCGCCCACCGTGCGACGGGCCGTGTGCTCCACCGTGGCGGCCCGCTCTTCGACGATCGGCAGGTCGGTGCCGGGGGCGAGCGTCAGGTGCGCCTCCACGCGGCCCTGGTCGGAGGCGGGCACCACCTCTCGCGGCAACTGCCAGCCCACCACACCCGCCAGGCCGAGCACAGCAATCGCCCCGGTGAGAATCCACCCCGGATGATCGAGGCTCCACCGCAGCGCCCGCTCGTAAGTGGCCAGCAGACGATCCATCCACGCGCCTGTGTCGCCGATTGCCCCTGCGTCCTTGCGTAGCAGCAGGGGCACGACGGTAATCGCTACGAGGAGCGACGCCAGAAGCGAAGCCACCACCGCCAGCGACTGGTCCTGAAAGAGGCGCCCGGCCAGGCCCTCGACGAACGTGATCGGCAAGAAGACGGAAATGGTGGTGAGCGTGCTCGCGAGGATGGCCCCGGCCACCTCCTCGGTGCCCTGTCGCGCCGCCTCGATGGGGCCGAGTCCCTCCTCCCGCAGCCGCGCCACGTTTTCGGTCACGACAATAGCGTTGTCCACCAGCAGGCCCACGCCAAGGGCAAGCCCGCTGAGGGCAATCATGTTGAAGGTCACGCCCATCAGCTCGAACCCGATGAGCGTGAGGGCGATCGACAGGGGCACGGCCACCGCGACGGCCAGGAGGGGCCGCAGGCGCCGCAGGAACGCGAAGAGCACGACAACAGCGAGAAGGCCTCCGAGCAACACCGCCTGCACCACGCCGCCGATGGCCTTCTCGATGAACACGCTTTGGTCGACTACCACGTCCAGCTTCACGCCGGTCAGCTCCTCCTCCAGCGGCCCCAGGGCCTCGCGGACCTCGGCCGCGGCCTGCACCGTATTGGCGTCCGGGCGACGCTCGACCAGCAGGAGCAGGGCCTCCTGCCCGTCGTAGCGGACGAGCCCGCGGCGCTCCTGCACGCCCATCTTGACGCGGGCCACGTCTCGAAGCCGCACCGGGCGCCCGTCTCGGCGAGAAAGCACCGTCTGGGCCACGGCCTCTGCGTTTTGAAACTCGCCGCTCACCTCCACCGCGTAGCGGAAGGGGCCGCGGCGGATGGTGCCCCCCTGCAGCGACTGGTTGGCCTGCCGCAGGGCCTGCTCCACGTCGCCGAGGCCAAGCCCAAGGGCCGCCAGGCGGTCCTTGTCGACATTCACGGTTACCTCCCGCTGGTGGCCGCCGGTGACCCGCACGCGGGCTACGTCGGACAGCTGCTCGAGACGGCGGGCGATCACCTCGCGCCCCACCTCGCGGAGACGGACGAGGTCCTGAGGTCGATCAGATGGAGGGTCCCGTGCCGCTTCAGCGCGCTGGACCGCGCTCGTATCTACCCGGGAACCGCGCAGGGCCATCATGAGGATGGGACGATCGCTGGGGTCGACGCGCAGAACGACCGGCTTGTCGGCGGCCTCCGGCAGCCGGTCGCCGAGGCGGTTGATCTGTTCGCGGACGTTGAGGAGCGCCCGGTCGAGGTCCGTATTCCAGCCGAAGCGCAGCTCTACGAGGCTTCCGCCCAGCTGGCTCCGGGCGGTGACGCGCTCCAGGCCTTCGGTCCCGGCCACCGCTTCCTCCACCGGCTCGGTCACCGTCTTCTCCACCCGCTCGGGGGGCACGTCGGGGTAGGCCGTCCACACCGTGAGGGCGGGGTAGCCGAGATCCGGGAGCAGCGCCACCGGCAGACGCACGTACGCCACCGCGGCGAGGGCGAGGAGCAGGGCCGTCACGGAACCGACGGCCACCGGACGGCGAAAGCAAAGGCGGATGAGGGTGCGCACGACAGAGAGAGCGGTGAAAGTTATTGGGAGCTGTGTCTCAGTCGCTACGAAGAGTCACCTCGTATTGGCGGACCTGAGGTTAGGGATCGGTTGTTGTGCTTTGGCACTCAACTCCACGTGGCGTGCAGTTGCACGAATTGAGTCCGTCCAGGCATATCGCAGGATGCGGGGACCATCCTTTTCGTGCACGAGGAGGTACAGATAGTCGTTGCTCGCCGCCAACTGACGGGCCTCGACCGGCAGCTCGATCTCATGCTCAAAAGCTCCGGTTGAGCGGTCGTACACGTGGAGCCGGTCGGAGCGCTCCGTTCGGGCCGACAGTTCTGCTCGTTTGGACTCAGAAATCCTACTTAACGTAGGGATCTCTTCTCGGGACACCTGCCTTCCTGAAAAGAGGGCATAGATGTGAGACGCGTCACAGGCGAGGTCGAGGGTTCCCTTCGGGTTGAACCAGCTGGGGAGTCGCACCTGCCCCGCCTCTAGGTCGGGAAAGGTGGGAAAATCGATGCGCTCCGGTTCGTTCAGAACCTCAAGGCTGTCGCTGTGAATCCGCAGGAGATATGAGGCGAAATCGAACCCGGTGACGACTTCGCTCCCACACGCAGTGGCTGGGCCGTACCGCACGGCATAGTTGCGGACCGTCACCTCGAACTTCCCCCGCTTCGGAGGACGATGCGTCCATTTGGCCGTTTCGGGATTCGCGACCTGAAGAGGCGGGGAGATCTCTCGCAAATCGTGAACATTGACCAGAACCTCGCCGCCCGACGGAACGGAGGCCATGAGCGAATCTCCCAGCGGCAGGCTTCGCAACGATCCCGAGAGGGTCATCTGATCAATCGGTTTCAGTGAAGCATCATAGACTGTGATGCGTCCTTGCTGACGATCGTGAAACCAAATACGCCCATCGGTCATCGGAGCCAGAACGTAGGCACTTTCGTCCCGCACCTCTCCCGGTCCCGGTCCGATTCCGGTTCCCTCGGAGAGCGTACCATTCGACCAGTCGTAGCGGTGAAGCCCGTTCATTGCCCAGTCCACAAGGTAGAGCACTGAGTCCGTTCGGGCCATTAGTTCTCGGGGATTCCCCAGCGTGTCGATGGAACCGACCTCCTCAAGTCGTTCCTCTCCTGACAGGACGGACCAGTCGCGTTCAGTTTCGTCCGTCGAGGTGGGTCCACACCCGGTCAGAATCGAGAGCAGGAGAACGAGTAGGAAAGACGGGAGCACTCTCGCCTTTTTTCGCATCGGTGAGATCATTTCGGAGCGATGCATCGGTTCGGGGAGGACTCCGGAGAGCAATGGGCCTCTAGGGAGAGAAGGCAACGTTCCCGTCGTTTACTTCAGCGCGAGAGGTGGGACCTCGTCAACCTACACCGGCGCGTCGTGAGCGACGGGGAGGAGCAGACGGATCAGTCCCCCGGATGAGTCGCAGAGAGGCGAAATCGTCAGGAATCGCGCACGATCTCATACACCCAGAGCTCCGTTTCCCCGAGTATAAGAAGGCGGCCGTCGTGCACGTCGATCTGGTAGCCGTCTCGGCTGGGAAACGGAGGCAACTCGTCCTCCAGTAGACGAGCGAGATGGGTGCCGTCCGTGTCGAACACGTCAATCCATTGATTCAGCTCACCTCGGCGTTCCTCGTCCAGAGTCTCTCCGTCGAAAGTGCCGACACTGACAAAAATCTCGTTGTCGGCGGTGGCTTCAATGTCGGCCACCGCGCCTTCGCCCATTCCTGAAGTAACCCCTTCCTCACCCATGTGCACAATTTCATATGTGTGGGGCGCTTTCACCGGATCGAACGTCATCTCGCGGCGCCACTGTCGGACGAAATCCGACGAGTACTTTTCGAGTACGTAGTCGTCTCGGTGCCCCACGATGACGTCTCCGGCCTCGTCGACCGCAAGCCGGATCTGGTAGTCGTTCATCAGTGTAGCGATGCGCTGCTGGGTTCTCTTGGGCGTCGAGTGCGCATTCTGTACCTGCTCATAGGTACGGAAGCGGTCTTGGGGCAGGAAGCTCTCGACGAACGTCCCCTCTCGATTGAAGACCTGCACCTTGTCTCGATTGTAGTACCAGACCCGGTCCGTCAGGTAGATGCGATTCTCGTCGTCTATCGCCACGTCCAGCGGGATGCCGAACCCCTGACTCTGCGGCGTCCCCGACACCTCTAGGTCCTTTTGAATGAAAAACGAGTTCCGGTAGTCCCCGTCGAGCGAAAAGAAGTGGACGGAGCGTTCCCATTTTTCAAGCGCGACGAGTTCGCTCGCGGGCGAGATGAGCAGGCGCGTCACCGCCCGATCGAACTCCCCAGGCCCCGGTCCCTCCCGGCCGAAGGCAAATTGGTGATTGAAGTCGTTGTCGAAGACGTGGATGCGCTTGGCGCCGTCGTCGAAGAGGTACACGGTGCCGTCGTCGTCGGAGGCGAGGACGAGTGGCTCGAAAATTTCGTGCTCGACCAGTGTGTCCGTTAGGTCGTTGGTCTTCTCGACTCGGATTGAGTCGTCCGCCGTGAGGGGGGTTACGAACAAGGCGAGTATGAGAACGACTGATAATTCCATTGGTGCTTAGAAGCTGTTTCAATTTCAAACGCAGCGAATATGGCTGCGCATAACGACCGCAAAACGGTCATTCCAACTGTAGTAAGTAAACGCACAAGCGTCCAATTGGCATCCCTATCGACAACATCGAATACGGATGTGGAGAC
>JAHENZ010000188.1 GCA_018609755.1 Salinivenus sp.
CCCTCGACAGGCCGACTGGGCCGACCTCCAGCGGGTGCACACCGCCTCGTATCTGTCGAAATTGGCCGAGGGCACCCTCTCCGACCACGCGGAGCGGCGGATGGGGCTTCCCTGGTCGAAGCGGCTCGTGTACCGCTCGCGGCTGGCCGTGCAGGGCACGATCAACGCCGCGTTCATGGCGCTCACGGACGGCATCGCCGCCAACCTGGCCGGCGGTACGCACCACGCCTTCCCGGATCGGGGCGAGGGGTTCTGCGTGCTGAACGACGTGGCCGTCGCCGTGCGCGTACTGCAATCCGCCTGCTGGGCCCAGCGCATCCTGATCGTGGACCTCGACGTGCATCAAGGCAACGCCAACGCGGCGTTTTTTGCGGACGACAATTCCGTGTTCACCTTCTCGATGCACGGCGACAAGAACTACCCCTTCGAGAAGCCCCCGTCGTCGCTGGACGTGCCCCTTGACGACGAAACCGACGACGAGGCCTACCTGGAGACGCTGAAGACGCATCTTCCCCGCACGCTCGACGCCGTGGATCCCGACCTCGTCTTCTACCTCGGCGGCATCGACGTGGCGTCGGACGATCGCTTCGGGCGGATCGCTCTCACCCGAGACGGCCTGCACGCCCGCGACCGATACGTGCTGGAGCAGATCCATGAGCGCCGTCTCCCGGTCGCCCTCCTGCTGTCGGGCGGCTACGCCGAGACGCCGGAGCTCACCGCCGACCTGCACGCGATTATGCATCGGGAGGCCACCCGCATCTTCTCTCCTTCTCCCCGTTCGGCGGCGTGAGGAGCAGACTCTCTCCTTTCTCATCCCCCATGCTCCCTCTCCCCCACGCTCCTCTTCTCCCACACTCCCACTCGCCCATCCCCCCTACGGCTCATACGAAATGCGGTAGATGGTGCCCGTCTGGTCGTCGGAAACGAGCAGTGCCCCGTCCGGCATTTGCAACACGTCGACCGGACGCCCCCAGTTGTCGCCGTCCCGCAACCAGCCCGTCGCAAATGGTTCATAGGTCGTAGCCTCGCCATTGTCGTTGAGCCTGACGAGCGTCACGCGGTAGCCGATCTTGGTGCTCCGGTTCCAGGACCCGTGCTCGGCAATGAAGACCTGCCCCCGGTACTCTTCCGGAAATTGAGTGCCGGTGTAAAATGTCATGCCCAGCGCGGCCACGTGCGGCCCCAGCTCCTGTACCGGCGCCGTGTACTTCCCAGGATCGTGCCCCCCGCCAAAATCCGGATCGAGTAGGCTGTCGCCGTGCACGTGCGGGTATCCAAAGTGCTGCGGCGGATCCGTGAGGCGGTTCAGCTCGTCGGGCGGGCGATCGTCGCCGAGCCAGTCGCGCCCGTTGTCGGTGAACCAGAGATTGTTCGTCTCGGGGTGCCAGTCGAATCCCACCGTATTGCGCACCCCACGTGCCACGATGGTGCGCCCGCTCCCATCCGGCGCAATGCGGTGGATGGCCGCGTACGGGTCGCCCTGGTCGCAGATGTTGCAGGGCGCGCCCACCGGCACGTAGAGGCTGTCGTTGGGCCCGAAGTCGACGTACTTCCAGCCGTGGTGTTCGTCGCTCGGAAACGCCTCGGACACGACCGTCGGCTCGGGGGGAGTGGTCAGTTGCGATTCGATATTGTCGTAGCGCAAGATGCGAGAGATTTCGGCCACGTACAGGTCGCCGGTTCGCATGGCCACCCCGTTCGGCGTGTTGAGCCCCGCCGCGATTGTGTAGACCGAATCGGCGCGCCCGTCCTCGTTCACGTCCCGCAGGGCGTAGACGCTCCCTCCATCCCGCGTGCCAACGAACAGCGTGCCGTCTTCGGACAGCGCCATCGACCGCGCCTCGGGCAATTGATCGGCAAAAACCTCGACCCGAAAGCCCTCCGGTACGGAAATTCGCTCCGGGGCCAACGCCTCGCCGCCCCAGTCCGGAATCGACACGCCGCAGCCCGTGAGGCAAAGCACGAAAAGCAAGAGCACTACGCGTCGCATGGGACATGCACCGGTCGGGTGTCGGAAAAGTGGGTAGAAAGGGATTACGCCCGCTTTCGCCGTATTGCTCCGCTCCTCCGAGAGCACGAGCGTGGAATTGTCTCTCGCCCTCTCCAAACCGGAGGATCAGGAATCACTCGACGACGTCCCAACGCGGACGAAACCGGTGTCTTCCATGTCCGCGAGGAGCGCGCACCCGTCCGATTCAAGCGTCGCCCGATCCACCCGCTCGTGATCGTCGTCCGCCTGCCGGTCCTCCATTTGGATGTAGCCGGTCGCCGTAGCGATGTACTGCACTGGGTGCTGGAACATGACAGTGATCTCTTCTCGAAGGGCCTCCAGCTTAAGGTTACGAAGGTCCACGCCGTCGACCAGGATGCCCCCTCCTTCGGGTCGTAGAAGCGACACAGCAGCTTCGTCAGCGTGCTCTTGCCGGCGCCGTTGGACCCGCAATCGCCACCGTTTTCCCGGCCGGAATGGTGAGAGAAAAGTTGCGCAGGGTCCACTCGTCACTGATCAACTCCCGACTCTTGTGTAACTGGCGTTCTGCCAGGTCTTCAATTTAGGGTAGCTGATTCGGCGGTCAGTTCACCGTTGGGCGAAGGCTCTTCATTGAGGGCATCCTCGGCCGCATAATCGGCTCACCATTCGAAGCATTCGTCCATGTTCAGGGACCGGCGACCGGTTGACCTAGACAATCTTTCATGGGTTTCTGCACAGAGAGCACCGGCAAGCCGTTCAGCGAAGTCCATGTTTGATGGTTGGGAAGATGCGAATCCCCTTTTCCCGACGCCGGATCTCTTGAATGAAGCGCTCTAGTGGTGCGTCACGTTTTCCATGTCGAGTAGAACGCCGATCAATGAACGGTATTCAGGTCGTCGAAACGGCATTCAAGTGGGCGTATTCAATTCGGTTCTCGACACCTTCGGCTGACTGACCACTAGCATGTTGGTCGTCCGGAGCCGTTTGCGGTACTTCTCAGGCAAGGCCAGCACGGCGGTCTGCTCTTTAGGCTTCGCTCCAAGATGCTCAGTCATCTCAGCTTGCAGGATCTGGTTGAGGATTGGCTCCAGCAGGACCGCGATTCCTCGATCCCCTCGAAGCAGCTCCTGGATCTTCTCACCATCGATTTCGATCTAAAGGTGACCATCGTCGTTCTGTTTTTGGCTGTTGGTCTGATTCACTCACAACCTGGCAGAACGCGGTGCCTTTTTCTATCCAGCAGGGTCAGTTACACAATTATTGGGACACAACCAGTTTATCATAAGTAGAGGCTCCCGTAACACGAGGTACGATTTTGGAATACCCCCCAATCATCCTATAGATAATGAGCTCGGAAGCTAAAGATAATGAGTTCAGACACTAGCTTCCGTTGCTTGCTAATCCAATCGACAAAAAGGGGGTCAGTCACATCTCCCCCTAGGCCGACTCTCACGGCCCATATGATGAGCATCCAGTCGGCAGGCACTGCCGTTGCCTCAATCCTTTTTCTTTATCTCAATTCAACCTAGTCCTATGGCTTCTAGTTACAATGGCACCGGACACATCGATGTTTACCTCGTCGACGACCATCCACCGATCCGGGATGCAATCCGGAGCCGGATCGATGAGGTCATTGACATGGAGGTCTGTGGGGAGACCGGCTCTTCAGAGGAGGCGCTCCACCAGATCCAAGAGCTTGGTCCAGAGGTGGCCGTCGTCGATCTTTCGCTTGAGGACGGCCACGGTCTTGATCTGATCGAGGCCCTCCAAGTGCAGTGTCCCAGCGTTCAGACGGTCGTTTTTTCGATGTATGACGAGAAAACCTACGCCGAACGGGCCCTTCGGGCGGGAGCGAGCGGATACATCATGAAGAAAAGGTCTACCGACGCCCTCGTGGAGGCGATCCGGACGGCCAGCGAGGGAGGGGTCTACATGAGCGAGAGAATGACCTCGCGGATCCTGGACAACGTTGCCGACGGAGGAGGCACCAACTTTCCGATTGACGAGCTGACCGATCGGGAGTTGTCGGTGGTTCAAATGTTGGGAGAAGGCTACAGCGTTGAGGACATCACGGATCGGCTAAACCTGGCCCGGAAGACCGTCGAGACCTACCGGCGTCGGGCGAAGGAAAAGCTCGGATTCGACAAGGTCTCCGAACTTTTACAGTTTGCGATACTGAGAAGATACGGGAAAGACGCCCAAGAGGACGAGGAGCCCGTCAGGCAGACGGTTCCTGCCAATCGATAGGGCCTCGACGCTTCAATCGTCCGATGAGCCAGCGCCCCCTTCGACTACTTCCTCTAGGGTAATTTTATGGTCCAGAATCCCCTGCCGTCTTGTGCCAGCCTTACGGTTTTTTGCTCGAACCGCTCCCTGGCATCGGACCTTCAGGTGCTTGCATTCAGCAGCCGAAAGGAATAGCGCTGGTCCTGCAACTCAAGCGTATCAGAGCCTCGGGGCAGAGAATTTCTGGAACGCGGTCACAGTTCGTGGGGGACGTTTGCCCGATGATGAATTAAGGCCTTGAGGTGCACCCGAAAAGTTGGACTGGTCGGTCGACTTTTCGGTTAGCGCGAGAGGAACCCTCCCAGCAAAGGGTTCTGCAAAGACCGCCGCAGTGACGATTTTCTTCGACACAAGCGTACTGCTGGACGTTCTCCTTGATCGGGCGCAGGCGAACCCCGGGCTCGCTCTTCTTGAGCGGGCACGTGGGGGCGTGGTTGAGGGCGCAGTTACACCGACAGTGCTTACCAACACGTTTTACGTGGGTCGGAGCACAGCTGGAAGCGGGATCGCAAGCGACTTTATTGAGTCCGCTATGTCGTTTTTGGACGTAGCCTCCGTTTCACACGCCGGGGCGGTTCGAGCCGTCAGGCGATACGACGACTTCGAAGACGGGTGCATCGGCGAGGCGGCCGCCGAATAGCGACGTGATTTGCACGCGGAACGTAGATGACTTCGGACCAGCGCGTCGGCAGGTGCTTACCCCGAGGGAGCTTTTGCACCTCCTCAAATCGTAGGATACTGGAGGCGTGAAGGCCCATTTTGAGGCTGAAGAGTTAACAACCGATAAGGCAAACACCTGGATCTCTGAGCCCTGTCTACGGAGGTGACTCGTTTGCCCGAAGAGCGCAATTGGAAAAGGGGCGCGAGACAAACAGACGTAGTTTTTGACGTCTGCGGACGGCCGAATCAGTCCACGAACAGCCCGACGATCTCGTCAAAATCGAGAGCTACGAAGCACTCTTCACCACCTCGCTTGAAGGGATACATCCTGTATGGAGACACTTCCACACCTGAACCGATGGCTTTCAGATTACACTTGGTGAAATCAGCTTGGATCTCTTTGGCCGTCTCGTTCGGAACAGTGAATTCCCGCTCGTGAAAGCTTGGGGTGCCTACACATTCCGGGGTGTGGAAAACGATTGAGATGGTGCGTCTTGGGTTTACGCTCACAGGGAAATTGATGAGATACTGGTTAGCATGGATTCGTCCGTACGAACCAGTGGTCAAGATAACCTCATTTTATAGGTGACGTTTTGATCAATACACGATGCTTACGTCCGATCGCTCCTTCGAAGGGATCTCGGCGCTCCGACCTTCCGCCCCCTGGGGATCTTCTGGATCGTAATTGTCTCCAAGAGCTCTTCTGCCTTTGCATGACGGCACTCGTGTACATCTGTGTCCATGCCAATTGGCTTCAAAAGGAGGGGCTGTCTACTCGAATGGGGATCGCAACGCTTCCGTAAGCGGCGACGGCGATCTCGATATGTGCCAATCTCGATGTATGCCAAACGCCCGTTACCTGTATGCCCGCAGAGCCTCGTGTATCGGGTAGACCCAGGTCCGGGCGTGCTTTGACCACCGCAAGAGCCTCTTGCAGCTTGGACACCGGAAAAATCCAAGCTGTGGCCACCACTGCTTGCCGGTCGCTTGCGAAATGGTGAGATCCTTCACAGGGCAGCCGATGATCTCAGCCTTCCCTTCAAGAGGGCTGACGGGCGCCTCGCAGTAAAGGCAGGGCTCTGAGGCTGCGAGCCTGCCTATCCAGAGCACCCGCCAGGTAAGCGTATCGTCAATCCCGAGTATCTCTCCGCGAGAGACTACCAGCAGCAAACGGAGAGGCGAATCTAAACCAATTTTGGCCATGGGCACTTCCAGTCGATGATGGAGCAATTTAGACTACAAACGCCCACATCAAAGACTGGAGGCCCTCTAGATTCAAACGATGTATCCTCACAGATGAGGATGGCGTAAGGAAAGTCCGATATGTGGCTGGCTAAAATTGGCCGCTACAAAAGGGCGGTATTGCCATCGAATTTTTACAACCGACAATGCGGACATCCCGAGCGAGGGGAGGCTTGGCCCGTCCAATCCTGCGTGGAAAGATGGTGGTCCCATCCCTTTGAGTTGGGCAGGGGAGACATCTTCCTTCTTCTTAGGCTACAAGCGGATGTCTTTTTCCTCCATAAGCGCCTAGCAACCTGTTGCGCATTGGAGTTTGGAAGCTCGCCCGAGCGAATTCTTTGCGCTACGTATACCCTGAAAGAAAAAAATTTCCTCATGTGCCAGATTATAGCCAATGTATTTTGCATTTTTAGAAGCAAGTGTGAAGGTGAGTCTATGCGCAACAGCCTGCTAGCCCCATTCCAAAGACCGGTCCAGAAGAGCACCGCGAGGCTTCTGAGGCCCTGCCTGAAGGGGAATCTATAGGCGACCCGGTTTCAGGAAACAATCGAAGCCTTCCCGGCGAAGAGCGGTCGGAGTTGATTGGGGACTCAAAGCGCTTCAAGGAGAGTCACGAAAACACCGTTCGGCTTCTCTCCCGAGAAGGGGACTCCGCGAGGAAATCTCCGGGGAGGACCGGTAGACCAGCCGATGGACATTATTTGGCTCGACGCCGAGACGGTCGAGAAGCTCAATGAAGTCGGACTCTACGAAGGAGAGCCTCATGGGCGAAACCCCGGAAGTGATCTCGAGGGGGCGCTCGCCCGGCCGCGTGGCCACTACCACTACGGAGGGGAGGAATCCCTCTACGAACTCGCCGCGCCGCCCCTCTCTGAGATCGGAAAGAATCCGTCCAGTACGAGAAAGGGCCCGGATGACCTCTGGGCACCTCCAGCGTCTGCGCGAGTTCCAGGAAAGCCTCGGCCGTCTGGAGGACTCTGCTGCCCAGAGCCAAGCAGAGAACACGACCCGGGTCGTCGGAGATGCCGGACACGCCCTCGACCATCTCCTCGGCTGGCGCGCTGCACGTCCTCTTGGGCCCGCCAAAGTCCATACGCGAAAAGCCCGGCGCCGAAGAGTAGGCCCAGAAGGGGAATGTGGTTGAGAACCAGGTGCCAGTGGGCAGTGGTCATGCAATCGAGTGTCGTGCGTGAACAAACGAGCGAGTGGACCCGCTGAAGAGGGAGCCGGCCTCTTCAGACGACATCCTCTCCGGTCCGCTGCGTCCGGACGTCGATGGCTCCAGTCACGGGCGTGACGAACACCTTTCCGTCGCCCCGGCGCCCGGTCTGTGCCGCGTCGGCGATGGCCTCCGCGATGCTTGGAGCCGCGTCGTCGGAGCACACGATTTCGAGTCGTACGACCCGCTGGTAGGGCGAGACCTGCGGGCCATAGGACGCTCCCCCATCCGGGTCGGCCTCCAGCCCGAATCCCTCCACCTCACTCAGGCTGGCCCCCGGGACCTCCAGGTCGCGAAGGCGCTCCACCACCTCGTCCTGCACGATGGGCCGAATGTACGCTGTAATCATCTTCATGGCAGGAGAATCATCTGTAGGAGAAACCACGAATGCCTGTGTAGGGGAACTTCCAGTTAGGCCGTTACGCTGCCGCGAAGCTCGCGCTGCCGGCCAGCCTCCACCTCCCGGACAATGGGCCGTTCGGCCTGCGTTTCGGGATTGAACCAACCGTAGAGCGTCGGCAGGAGGAGGAGCGTGGACGGAACGAGCGTAAAGATGCCGCCAACCACCACTGCCGCCAGGGGCCGCTGCACGTTGGCCCCGATGCCGGTGGCCACCAGCAGGGGCAGTAGCCCAAGGAGGGTCGTAAGGGTAGTCATGAGAATGGGCCGGAGGCGCAACAACGCGCCCTCCCGCACCGCCCGGGACAGGGACCGGCCTCGCTCGCGAAGATTGTCGATGAAGCTCACCATGACGACGCCGTTCTGCACCGCAATGCCGAGCACGGCGATGTACCCGATCGACGCCGGGACGCTCATGTAGAGGCCCATCGCCCAAAGCAGCACGGTCCCCCCCACCACCGAAACCGGAATGTTCAGGAAGATCAAGACCGCCTGACCGAGTGAACCGAAGGTCATATAGAGGAGGACAAACACAATGACCAGCGTAATCGGCAAAATGAACATGAGGCGCCGCTGGGAGCGCTGCTGATTCTCAAACTGGCCGCCCCAATCGACCGTGTAGCCCGTGGGGACATCGACCGACGCCTGCACCGCCTCCTGCGCCTCGGCGACGAAGCTCCCGGCGTCGCGCCCGCTGAGGTTGACGCCGAGGGTGATCTTGCGCTTGCCGTCCTCCCGACTGACCTCGGCCGGAGCCTCTGTGAGCGACACGTTCGCCACGTCGCGGAGCCGGACGCGGCCCCCGTCGGACATCGTGAGGGACACGTTCCGGATCGACTCGACCGAGCCGCGGGCTGTCTCCTGAAACTTGCCCACCAGCGAGAAGCGGCGGTCGCCCTCCAGGATGGTACTGACCTGGTCGCCGCCGATCGCCGCGTCGATGGCCCGCTGAATGGAACCGACGCTCAGGCCGTAGCGCGCCGCCGCGTCGCGGTCGATGTCCACCTCCACGTAGCCGAACCCCGCGATCTGGGAGGGCAGTACGTCCGCCGCCCCCCGAATGTCGGAGACCGCGTCGGCCACCTCGGACTGCAGACGCTTGAGTTCTTCCAGGTCGGAGCCGAAGATCTTGATGGCGATCTCGCTTTTGGCCCCGCTCACCATCTCGTCGAGCCGCAGCGCAATGGGCTGGGTGAAGGCGAAGGTGGCACCGGGGATCTGGTTGACCCGGCTCCGCAGCGAGTCGACGAGTGCCTCCTTCGTGTCGAAGCGCCAGGTGTCGCGGGGGGCGAGCCCGACGAGCATGTCGGTCAGGTTCTGGCCCATCGGATCGAAGGCCACGGCCGGACGCCCGGTCTTGCTCACCGCCCTCGTCACCTCCGGAAACGAGACGAGCGCGTTCTCGACCTTCTTCTGCACCTCGGTCGACGTTTCGAGGGCGGCATCCGGCTCCAGGGCGACCTGGACGGCCACAGATCCCTCCTCCAGCTCCGGCGCAAACTCGGTCCCGAGCGTCGTGAAGAGCCCCACCCCGAGCACCATCAGCACCACACCCGTCCCGACCGTCGCCCAGCGATGGCGGAGGGCCGCGCCCAGGAGGGGCTCGTAGCCGGCCTTCAGCCACGAGACCAGTCGGTTAGTCGTCCCCACTGTCCCGGCGGCCGGCTCCCCGTTCTCCGGGAACCCGTCCGTGGCAGGCGTCGACTCCACGGACTCCTCTTCCTCCGAGCTCCCGACCGAGGCAAGGAGGTAGGAGCTCAGCGACGGGGCCATCGTCAGGGCCAGGAAGAGCGCCGCCATCAACGCGAAGGAGACCGTAAACGCCATCGGCCGAAACATGCGCCCCTCCATCTGCTGCAGTGTAAAGAGGGGCAGGAACACCGCGATGACAACGCCCACCGAGAACGCGATGGGCCGCGCCACCTCCCGCCCGGCCCGCACCACGACGAGCCCGATCGACGCGTCGGGATTTTGCTCCCGAAGGCGGTAGATGTTCTCCACCATAACAATGGCCCCATCCACGAACATACCGAGCCCGATGGCCAGGCCGCCGAGGCTCATGAGGTTGGCCTTGAACCCAAAGTAGTTCATCAGGATGAACGTGATGAGGGCCGTCATCGGCAGCACCAGACTCACGATGAGGGCCGAGCGCCAGTCGCCCAGGAACGAGATCAGAACGAGTAAAACGAGGAGTCCCCCGATGAGCAGGCTCGTCGTAACGGTGCCGATTGCCGCGCTCGTGAGCTCGTTGCGGTTGTAAACGACCTCCACCCCCACCCCTGTGGGGAGCGCCTGCTTCAGGTCCTCCATCTTCGCCTGCACGTCGTTGACGACCTGCTGGGCATTGGCCCCGCGTCGCATCATCACGATGCCGATCACCGTCTCCCCGCGCCCGTTCATCGAGGCGGCCCCATGCCGCACCGCGTGGTCGACCTTCACTGTGGCGACATCGTCGACGAGAATCGGGGTCCCGTCCCGAGTGGTGATGACGGTGTTCTTGATGTCCGGAACGATCTCGTCTTCCCCCCCGGCACCGACCCGCCCGACCCCGCGGACCACGTACTGCTGGTCGTTGCGGACGATGTAGTTGCCGCCCGAGTTCTGGTTGCTCTCTCGGAGCGCCCGGTAGGCCTCGTCGAGGGAGAGGTCGTGGTTCACGAGTTGATCGGGGTCGAAGCGGACGTGGTACTGCTTCACGAATCCCCCGAGCGCGTTGGCCTCCACCACCCCGCTCACCGTGCGGAGCTCCGGCGCCAGGATCCAGTCCTGCATCGTCCGAAGTTCGCGCGAGGTATAGGTCCGCCCATCGTTCGGCTTGTCGATGAGGGCGTACTGGTACACCTGGCCGAGGGCTGTCGACAGGGGCCCCAGCGAGGGCTCGGCCTTCTCCGGCAGGTCGCCCTTCACCTGATTGAGACGCTGGGACACGAGCCGCCGCACAAAGTACGGGTCCATGTCTTCCTCGAACACGAGCGTCACCACGCTCAGGCCGAACTGGCTCAGCGAGCGGTTCTTCGTCACGCCCTCTAGGTTGGTCATGCTGATTTCGATGGGATAGGTGACCAGCTTCTCCACCTCCACCGGGGACATGCCCGGCACCCGCGTCAGGATCTGCACCTGATTGTTGGTGAGCTCCGGATAGGCGTCCACCGGCACCTGGCGCCAACTGTAGATGCCCCACCCGACCAATACAGCCAGGAGGAGCAACACGAGAACGCGGTTCTTGACGACGGACGTAACGAGACGATCGAACATGGGAGATAGGTCGAAGGTCGGAGGTCGAGAGTCGAATGGGCCCAGGGGTGCTCTCTGCCGAGATTCCGGCACTATTTCGGGGCGCACTCTGAAAGGTACTTCCTCATCAGGCGCCCACCGTGCTGATTCAGGGCGCAGTCTGAAACTACTTCTTTGCCAGGTCTACTGACGCTGGCTCAGGGCGCACTCCGGAAGCACTTCCTCGTCAGTCGACTAACGCGACTGACTCAGGGCGCTTACGATCTGGTAGGCGCCAGCGGACACCACGGCCGTGCCGGGAGCGAGGCTGGGGACGGCGACGGTGCCGTCCGTGCTGGCGTCGGTGTCCACGTACACCCGGCGGAAGGTGCGGGCGTCCTCCTGCACCAGCACGTAGGTGCCGGAAGCGTCGGTGAGGAGCACGTCGGCCGGGAGGGCCGGCTGGGGCTCGCCGGTGCGCTGCACGCGGACCGTGGCGTACATCCCCGGACGCAACCGGCCTTCTTTGTTGTCGAGCACGATGCGAGCACTGGCGGCCCGGCTCTTCGTCTCCACCTGCGGCGTCACCCGGTCGATAGTCCCCTCGTAGGTGCGGGCTCCTCTCGGGGTCGTGATGGTCACCGACTGGCCCGCCCGGACCTTATCCAGAGACTGCTCGAAGACGCGGGCGACGACACGGATCGGCTGAAGGTCGGCGATGCGATAGAGCCGCTCGCCCTGGGTCACCGGCGCCCCAAGGACCGTCATCCGGTCGAGGACGACGCCCGTGAGGGGGGCCTCAAGGGGCAGGGTCGACAGGTCCTCCTGCCCCGTGGCTACCCGCCGGATCCGGTCGCGCCGCACCCCAATCGAGCGAAGCCGCTGACGCGCCGCCTGCCACTGCCGCTCGGCGGCCCGCATGTTTTTCTCGATAGCCACCCCGCGCTCGTCGAGCCGCCGCTGGCGATCCAGCTCGTCGCGGGCCTGCCGCAGGTCCGCCACCATCCCGCTCAGGTCCGGCGCCGCCACATCGGCCAGCACCTCGCCCCGCCGCACGCGGTCGCCGGGCGAGACGCGGAGCCGCTCGACGCGGCCGCTGACGAGAGACGTGACGTAGGCCTCCTGGTCGGCCCCCGGGCGCACGCGGGCCGGGAGCTCGAGGGTCGTTGTCACGGGCCGCTCGGTCACCGTCATGGTATCCACCGAAACCTCCCGGAGCTGCGCCTCCGAGAGGGTAATCGTATTCGGCGTGGCGGCGGTGTCGGCCTCGGCGGATTGGGGAGCCGGTTCGCCGCCCCCACACCCGCTCACGGCCAACGCGGCGACCAGAAGAGGAACGAGAACGAACGAAAAACGGTGGGTCATGTCGGGGTCGGACTGTTCAGTTCAGATCGGCGTCTCGGGGATCGAGCGCGCCCTCGACCACGACCGGCGAATCGGTGGGACCAATTCCGAGGGCGTACTCCAGGTCGTACAGCGCACGCAGGTACCGCGCCGTAAGACGCGTCTTGAGGAGCGCAGTCGAGCGGGCCGACTCGATCGCATCGAGCAACTCGAAAAGCGTGATGTTGCCCTCCCGATAGACGTACTCCGCATTCTGGAGGAGCGAGTCCGTGTCGGCCAGCACGTCCTGCGAGACAGTTTCGATGCGCGACCGGTAGCTGCGGAGGTCCTGAATGGCCGTGCGTACCTCGGTTTGGACCTGCCGGCGGGCCGCCTCCAGCCGTGCTCGTGCCTCGGAGCGGCGGTTGCGGCGGGCGTCCACGTTCGCCCGTCCCCCGTTCCAGATCGGGAGCTCGACGTTGAGGCCGGCAGTGAACCCGAAGGTGGTTTCGGTGCTGGGAAGGCTCTGGGTCTTGGGTCCGGCGGAAACCCTGAGGTTGGGAAGGCGCCCGTAGCGGGCCACCGTTAGCCGGTTGTCTTGGGCCGTAAGCGCGGCGCGTGCGGCCTGCAGCCGCCCCCGTTGCTCGAAGGCCCGCCGGACGGCCGACTTTTCCGAGATGGAGACGGACCGATACTGAAGGGTCCCCGCCACGTCGTACGTCGGAAGCGAGGTCGTGTCTTCAGCGGCCCGGGAGGTGCTGTCGGGGCTGATCAGCGCAGCGAGCTCGTCCTGGGCCACCCGAAGCGCACGCTGGGCCTCGGACAGCCGGTCCTCGTACTGGGCGCGGGCCGTCTGGAGACGCGCCTTCCGAACGGTCCCGAGGTCCCCCTCCTGCATCCGAACGCGGGCGGCCCGGGCGGCCCGGCGAATGGCTGCCGTAAAGCGGCGGTGGATTGCCCGCCGGCGCTCGGCCACCACCACGTTGAGGTACCGGTGGCGGGCGGTGTGGTACAGCTCGGCGGCCGTTTCCTGGGCTCGTGCCCCCGCAGCACGGGCCGTCGCGCGGGCCGCCGCGGTGCGGGCGCTGTGCTCACCGGGGTAGCGGAGGGGCTGCGTGACCGACAGGTACCACTGGTCGTCGGCGCCCTCACCCTCAAGGTTCGTCCGCTCCTCCGACACGCTGAGCGACGGATTCGGAAAGAGAGAGCGCGCCCGGGCCGCCTGCCCCTGTGCCCGCTGGCGCGCGTCGGCAGCCTGAAGTTGAGGGTTGTGGGCGCGCAGCAATTCAACGGCTCGCCCGAAGGTGAGCGTATCGGGCAGGGGCTGTCCGTGCAGGACCGCCGGGATCAGCCCGAGCCCCATAAGGAGCAAGACGCTGGCGAAGCGGAAGCCATTGGGATCCATCAGGAGAGGACCGTCGTTTGTCTGAATCGTCGTCGCAGGACCGGTCGGTCCGATCCCGACGGCCGTTCGTCAACAGGCATGAGATCAGACGCCCCTCTCGTACGAAAGGATCTTAGGGAGCGATGAGAAGCGGATTAGAGGCTGGTTAGAGAACACCGTTTCCAGGCAAAGCGCTGCAGACCGGCAGAGTAGCTCCGAAGAGGTGGATGCGCCAATCTCATTCTCCCTCCCCTGCTGCTCACAAGAGCCCGGAGCAACACCAGTCCCCTGTTCGACCGGCGACCAATTAGGAGGCGTTCACGGCCGGGGCGGATGCCGGCGCAGGTACCGTCGAAAGCACAATCTCGAACTGACTGCCTTTTTCCGGGGTCGACTCGACGCGAAGCGTCCCATCGTGCGCCTCCACAATTCGCCGGACGAGGGAAAGGCCCAGCCCACTGCCCTCAGCGTCATCGGTGCCGGCCTTCTGGCTCCGGTAGAAGCGAGCGCCGACGTGAGGGAGATCGTCTTTCTCAATGCCCATGCCGTTATCTCGGCAGCGAAAAATGGCCCGTCCCTCCTCTTCGGTAACGGTCACCCTCACCTCCCCGTCTTCCGTGTACTTTACGGCGTTGTCGACGAGGTTCTGAGCGGCCTCGCGAAGCAGGTCGGGCTGCCCCTCCACCCACACCTCGTCGGTGTCCACGGTCAGGGTAAGGCCCTTTTCGTCGGCCTGCGACTGGGCCGCCGCTACCTCCTCATGGGCGAGGGTCCCGAGATCGACCGGCTCGGTCGAGAGTTCCTCCCCCTGGTCCAGGCGCGTGAGCGTGAGGAGGGCCCGCACAGTCCGCACCATCTCCCCCAGCCGGCGGTCGAGGAGGCGGAGCGTCGACTCGTAGCTCTCGGCCGAGCGGGACCGGCGCAGAGCAATCTCCACGTGCCCCTGGAGTACCGTCAGCGGCGTTTGGAGCTCGTGGGCCGCGTTTGAGGTAAACGTGCGCAGGGCCTCGAAGCTCTCTTCGAGCCGGTCGAGGAGATCGTTGATCGTTCGAGCCAGCAGGGCAGTTTCGTGGTCAACCATCTCCGGCACGTCGATACGCTCCCCCAAATCCGACGAGGTCGTCGTCTCGGCAAATGCGATGATGCTGCGGAGCGGCCGGAGCACGCGCCCGGCGGCCCACCCGATAAGCGCAAGCAGGCCCCCAAACAGGAGGACGATAACGAGCCCAAGCGTGGCGGCATACCGCCGGAGGACCGGTCCGTGCTCCGGAAGCGGGCGGGCGACCTGGACGTAGCCAACCGTGCGCCCGTCGCGAGCAATGGGCTCGACGAGATAGTACAGTGTGCGTCCTCCTGCTTCAAAGGTCTGGAGAGTTGGAATCCAGTCCGAAGACCTGGAGGTCGCTAGGGGCTGTTCGGGGTACCGGGCGCTCAGCGAGTCGATGTTGGCGGACGCTCGAATGATTCGGTAGTACCGATCGAACACCTGCACAAACACGGGATCAACCCGCTCGTTGGCAAGGCGGTGGTGCACCTCTTCCCACTCATGCCCCCCAGCCTCCAGGTTCCCCCGTTCGTTGCTCTCAATGTCCGCCGTCACCTCGATCACTTCGGCCTGAAGCACGTCGACGGCCCCTTGCTGGAGGGCCACGTAGACGGCCCCCCAACCCAGCAGGCCCAAAAGGAGAAGCGCCCCGGCGAGGGCCGGCCCCACAACTGTAAGCAACCGACGCCGGAAGGACGGGCGACTCGGAGACGATCCCTCGTCGGAGCTCCGCGACCGGCCCGTGAGTTCAATCATGTTCTTCGGCGCTCTCCGTGCAGGAAGTATACCTGTATCCAACTCCGCGAACCGTCTCGATTGGCGAAGGGCATCCGACCTCGTCGAGCTTTTCTCGAACGTAGTTGACGTAAACGTCGATCAGGTTGGTGCCCCGATCAAAGTCGTGCCCCCATACGTCTCGGTGAATCGTGTCCCGGCTCAGGGCCTGCCCACGGCGCGCCATCAGGTATACAAGCAGATCGAACTCTGTGGGCGTGAGGGACACCTTTTCTCCTTTGTATGTACAGACCTGGGCGGCCGGATCAACGACCAGCGCGTCATCCCGGAGCGTCTCGGTCTGTGCAGGGGTGTCCACGCGGCGCAGGAGTGCCTCGATGCGGGCCAGAAGCTCGTCGAAGGCGAACGGCTTCGGGAGGTAATCGTCAGCCCCGGCCCGCAAGCCCTTCACCCGGTCCTCCACTGCGTCCAGGGCCGTGAGCATCATGATTGGCAGGTTCGGCTGGTGGAGTCGGAGCCGCTCGCAGACCTCAATCCCGGAAAAATCGGGCAATCGGATGTCCAGCAGCACGAGATCGACGGGGGCCTGTTGAACGTGCTCCAGCGCCCGGCGTCCCTCCTGAACCCAGTCTACGTCGTAGCCTTCCTCTTCGAGTCCCTGCTGGACGAACGAGGCCACGTCCGGCTCGTCTTCCACCAGCAGCAGCGCGGGACTGTCTTCCATCCGTCTCGTCTCTTTCTGGAGAATTTCGGACCCGTTGTACGGCCTCCCTTCCCGGTCGTGCCCGCTGAGGGTGCGCTCTAATTCGATGCTAATGACATTGGGGGCCCCAGTGTCCCTCACGAACGAATCGCTGGCACAGGCAGGGTCTCCGCGGCCCCCACTGGTGCCATGCCCTTGGTGGGAATAGCGGCGACGAAACGACCCGTCAGCAGACCACCGAACCGTTCTACAATGAGCATCGCCGTGGGCCCACCCGTGCGGTGGTGCATCCCGATCGGCTTTACGACGGCCGATTCGGCGGAGAACGCCCACGGACCCCGTCCTGGAGCGGATTCTTCACGGGCACGTCCTTTCCGTACCGCTTCGCTCCATAGGACGATCACGCTGTCATGTCAGCGTGTAGTTCAATGCAAAGAACAGCATCTGAGCTTGGAATTTCTCAGCTCACACGTATCCCGAAAGTACCCCTACTACGTCCGATTTCCACTTGACAATCAATGGAACGCTCCGTTGCCAATAGCCGTTTTTTAATGGCAATATTTATTAACGGTGTTTTGCTTGACATGGACGTAAAGATCGACGACTACGGCCGTATCGTCATTCCAAAAGCAGTTCGGGATCAGCTCGGCATCGAGTCCGGCAGCTCTCTCGAGATTCACGTTGACCCCGAAGGAGAGGTCGGAGGAACGATCACACTCAAGCCTAAAGGGCAGGAGCCTGCACTCCAACAGAAAGGCGAGATTCTGGTCCACTCCGGGAAACTGACCGAAGAGGAGTTCGACGTGGTGGAACAGATCCGCTCCACCCGACGCGATCGCGCCCGAAAGCACGCCGGACTCGACGGATAGGCGTTCGTTGTAATCGGCGTTCGTTCTATTCCGGGGTATCCCCTCCGCATCGCCTCCTATCTCCTCCTGCCCTCTTTCTCAACCGCTTCTCCGATGAGAGTTCTTCTGGACACCTCTGTTTTGGTCCCAGCCCTCGTCCCTGCTCTTCCCCAGCACGAGAAGGCGATCCCCCACCTGGAGTCGGCCCTTCGCGGTGAAACGAGTCTGATCATAAGTGGTCACGCCCTGGCCGAGTGCTACTCATCGCTGACAGCCATTCCAGTCAGCCCGACGGTCACACCTGGGCAGGCCCGGCGCCTGATCGAGGAGAACGTCGCGGAGGCGGCCGAGGAGATCGTCAGTCTCGAGGGCACCGAATACCTGACGGTCCTCCAGCGTATGGTGGATCTCGGTCTGGAGAGTGGGAGCGTCTACGACGCCCTACACGTCCTCTGCGCAGAGAAAGCTTCCGCCGACGAGCTCAGAACGCTCAACGGCAGGGACTTCCGCCGAATGCCCCCCGATGGAGAGACGGACCTCGTGGTGCTTTAGCAATTCCTTCAGGGAGAGGACCGCAAATTTGAATTCGTCGGGCAGTTTCGGGCTGCTCCCAGCGGTGGGTCCGGTTTGACAGCTCTTGGCGGTGGTGCCGACGGTTGGCGGTATCCTCACCTTTGAGGTCGACCGTCACGCTGCGCCAGAAGTACATTCGTCTTTCTCCATAGTGCAGGATAGATGTATACTGTGCTTCGGCTCCAATTGCCGTTGCGATGATGGCTATCTCACATCCTTGCCCCCAGCATCTTAGAACATCGGATCAGTCCTACGCGGACTCGGCCCCTATATTCTAGCCGTTCTCACAGCCCATACGTGGAGTCGCCTTGACGATCAAGCAGATCGAGGAATCTATTGTGATCGCCAAAACTGTTCGCCGACAGTGTTCTCCGTTGCGGTGAGCGAGAAAATGGTGATACAAAGAAGGCGGTCCTTCGTCTCGATCCCGTCTCCGCTCGAGCCAACCTCGACAACCGTGCTCCCAAACCGGGCGGGCTCGACCGGCAACTGAAAGCCAGAGAAGAGAGGTTTCTTGAGGGAAAATACAGCGTGGAAGGGAGCCCGGTCCCCCAGGGCATTTCTCCCATCAATCACACGAGTGCAAGGGGGCTTTCCTGAGGGGACCTGCGGCGAAGGTCATTTTGTCTTTCAGTCTTTCGTTGCTGGGTGTGGGGTATTCCCCCACAGGGGTCTACTCCAAAGGTGGGGACTCGCCCTGAAGCGGTTTCGTAGCATGAAACCGGTTTCTCGTGAGGACTTCTCGCAGGTCATGGACGTTCATTTTACCTCGCTCTGGCGTGTCCTATTCTGTGCCCGACGTTCGATTGGTGACGATCCGGATTACATTTGAGGTTCCCGATTCCATGATGTCCTTCTCAGAGGGCAGCACCCACGCCCGAGAGTTCGAGGATGTCCCAAAGCCGGTTGCTCAAAAAATTTTGGCCGACGCGGTGGAACTTGCGCAACCCCGGTCCGAGAGCGCACAGCAGAAGGTCTACAGGTACCGCCGGGTCGGGGCGCCCGACCAAATGAGCCAGGAGGTCATACTCCCTCTTGACTTCGAGGAGGTGGTTGGGCTTTCGGTTACGCAGCAGGTCAGGTCAGACGCAAAGGTGTCTTGAGATAGGGTGATAAAAGGTCCATCGTCCAAGAGTGCTCCTCTCGGTCTTCTGGGCGGGAAGGACTCGATCTGCCAGTCCCTCTAACGTTGAAGGAGTCCCCTCTTTACATCCTTCTTAGAAGCTGTTTCAATTTCAAACGCAGCGAATATGGCTGCGCATAACGACCGCAAAACGGTCATTCCAACTGTAGTAAGTAAACGCACAAGCGTCCAATTGGCATCCCTATCGACAACATCGAATACGGATGTGGAGAC
>JAHENZ010000189.1 GCA_018609755.1 Salinivenus sp.
ACCTCGTACTCCTATCCATCGACGCGCGAGCATCCGGACGGGACGGACCGGTGGATGCAACGGGTCTCGCAGGGCGTGCGACGGATCGTGAAGGGGTAGGGGGGCTCCCGCATTGCTCTTTTTCGCGAACGCCGGTGGCTTGGTGTCCCCAACTTCGCCCTGGCGAATGAGAATGGGTGAAGGGGAGAGAGCGCGGGTGTAGAGTGTGGGAGGGCAGGGAGGCGGGTGTATCCGTTGTTGGAGAGTGAGGCCAACGGTTCACTCGGATCCTGCAGGAAGTAGATCGTCGGGGGGCCGTCGTATCGTTCAAAGTCGGCGTCTCCGGTGAAGAGGCGATCACATCCGGCGGCTTCCAGGGAGGCTGCAATTAGAGCATCAGCCATTGGGAGCCCCATGCCATGGGTAATTCGGGCAGTCTGAAACTACTTCCTCCCTCATTGACATTCGGTCGCGGCGCCGCTTGACGGAGCACAGCCTGGTCGTCTGTTCCGGCCTGGAAGAATGCAACGCCCACGCGCCGAGCGGTTTCTTCCGCGAACGTTCGGTCACTTATAACACAGCGCGTGGAGCACGCACGGTTTTGGAGGTTTGGGAAATCGGGGTTCGGCAGACATGGCCGCATTCTACGCGGCTTCGTGCTTTGAGAGGGCGTCGGGAGAGGAAGGATGCGCTGATGGGGGACCGTCCCTTGACGTCACGTTCGTCCCCAGTAGAGCCCCGTTCTCTTTTCTGAGGCAGCACAGACAGCACACGGCCCGACGCGGTCGGCGGATCACAGCCCGCGCTCTGATCGTTCCTTCTCTCCGCGTTCACACAACGATCCACGCCGCGCATGTCGTCGTTTTCCTCTCCCCCCACACCGGCGCTGGCGAATGGCGGCCGCCTCACGCGGCGGGAGTTCGAGCGTCGCTGGGAGTGAGGCGATCCAGGCAATCTAGGATTGCCAAGTTCCCCACGACCGAGTACTCTTAGGGTGCGCTACGAGGCAACGCCAGACGTCAAGACGGCCGAGCTCATCGAAGGCACTGTCTACATGCCCTCTCCCGTCCACGCAACGACCCACGGCGCACCGCACGCTCAGATCATCACCTGGCTCGGCGTATACGCCGCCGCAACCCCGCACGTCACGGTCGGAGATAATACGACGGTTCGTCTCGACCTCGACAACGAGCCGCAGCCCGACGCCCTGCTTCGCATCGACGCGGACGCGGGCGGGCAGTCGCACATCAGTGACGACGGCTACGTCGAGGGGCCGCCGGAGCTCATCGTGGAAGTTGCGCACAGCAGCGCTGGGAGTAAGACCATCTCAGATGGTCACGACCGAGTACCCTTGGGGTGCGCAGCGTATGATTTGCACGACAAGAAGCAGGCCAGCGGACCGTGTGCACGCCGCGCATCGGCGCAACGGGGTGCAGGAGTACGTCGTCTGGCAGATCGAAGACGCACGGGTGGACTGGTTCGTTCTAGAAGAGGGCGCCTATCTGTCGCTGTCACCGGACGCCGACGGGCGGGTGCACAGCCGGACGTTCCCTGGGCTCGTCCTGGACGTGGAGGCCCTGCTCGAGGGCGACAATGCCGCAGTGCTCCGCCTCGTGCAGTCGCAGGTGGACACGGAGGCCCATCAGGCGTTTGTGGAACGGTTGGGGACCGGCAATCCGTGAGTGTGTCTGGGCAGTCTGGATGCGAGGAGGCGGAGGTTCGCACTTGCGGGGGAACTCCCACCCTGCCGTCGTTCTGATCCCAGTGGAGTGACGAAGGCGTCATGCTTCACCCGTCTCTGCTATCGGCAATAAGATTCCTCCACTCCGGGTGTCCGCCCTTCGGTTGGACATCCTCCGGTCGGAATGACGGTTGTGATTTCTATTGGCTCGTTTGCCGAATCCGTACCCCCGGAGCCTGCTCGCTCAGCCAGCTCCAGGCACACACGTCACTCCGAGCAAGGCGATCTTGGCAATCTAGGATTGCCTTGATCGCCAAAGCCGAGGAGTCTCATTGCGGACAGAGGGGCCACTCAGATTGGGCACTTCTTCTCACGTCGGAAAAGGCCGACGTTCGTTCTTGACAATCGTGCCGGATGGGTTAGGATTCAGGGTTGGGACGTGTCTGGTGTATCCGTTGCCCGGCTCTTCCGCGAGAACCCGACCGGCCATGGAGAACCCGCCGTACTACGTCTACATCCTCAGCAATCGGCACCGAACGGTTCTGTACGTCGGGATGACCAATGACCTCCAACGCCGTCTCCGAGAGCACCGCGAGGGACGAAAGGGCGCATTTACGAGCCGGTACAATGTGGTCGATCTCGTGTACTTCGAACGGCATTCCACCTCGACGGCGGCCATCGAGCGAGAGAAGCAACTGAAAGGATGGCGTAGGGAGAAGAAGGGGGCGCTGATTGAGGCGAAGAATCCAGACCTGGAAGCTCTTTCTCCGCCGGTAGAGTGACGCCGCGTTCGGTTCATTCTGGATGCGGGGAGTCATTCAGGTGGCTTCGGTCATTTTCTGAAAGATTCCTCCACTTCGCGCTGTCGGCAATCTGAGATTGCCTTCGTCAGCGCTCCGGTCGGAATGACAATGGTGCTCTTAACTGGCCCCTTTGCCGCATTCGTCACTCAGGGGAATGTTTGGCCAGCCAGTTCCTGACGCACACGACACTCCGAGCAAGCGAAGCGCCGTCGAGGCGACGCAGAGCTAGTGCTGTGCTGGGAGCATTAGCGACCAAGTACTTTCAGAGTGCTTGCAGTGAGTCTCCTCGAATACTAGCAGAAACGCGTGTCTCGTGCACCTCTGATCGAATCAAGACCATTTCCCCAGACCTCTCTCGTCTCTTCGGTCAAGACAAAGAGAGACGAAGGTGCCTGTACCGACCCGCTTGTCCTCGACCACTGTCGGGACTGTCGGTGTCTTCTGGGCAGTCGGGGAGCGCTCTACGCGGCAACAGGCCGTCACAGCGTCCGCACCACTCGCGCCGGGTGGCCCGCCGCCACCGTTCGGGGTGGCACGTCCTATGTCCACGCTGCCCGTCCCCCCTTCGCCGATCATAACGCTCCTCAGAATCAGCGCCTCCATGCCCCCGAAGACGTCGTCCTCGATGACGATGGGCGTGTGGGCCCGCCGTTAACGTTTGCGGTCCGTTCCTCGGGTATCAGCAGGTGAAAGTCGATGTCGATGATCGAGGTGTGGCCGCCTGTGCAGGCCGCTCTGTTTCGCAAAGGACGACAGAACCGTCTCGGTCAAACGTAGAGAAGGTGGTTTTCAAATTCTGATGTTGTCCGGTCATTCAGAAGAGCGAGGAGCCGAGTTGCACACTCCCGCGGGGATCGTCGAACAGCACAGATGATTCCCGCATGGATTCGCCCCTCCTCGTAATACTGACGGGCCAACTCTTCAAAGTCGATGCGATTGTGTGTCACAACCACGAGGCCCTGATCCGCGGCAAACGCCAACTGCTCTTCGTCGGTAGCCCCGATCCCGAATGCCTTCGGGATGCGCGCGGTGCGAACGGAAAAGCCGTGGCCGCGAACGATCCTAGCAATTCGGACGTGAACGTCTTCGTCGAGATACAGCTGGGCAAAAAGTCGATCTGACTCCATTCCCACCGTTCGTCATGAGGAGGATCCTTCGTCTTGGGATTGTCGGGCAAGCCCTTCTCCCGACACCCGGGTCCCGAGTTTCGTCTCAGGGATCCGGTTGCGCTCGATTCGACCGTTGATTTCGTCCCGATGGTCACTGTAGTAGGCGAGGGCGGCAAACACCTGTGCCAGTGTCAGGTGCGGCATCCCATCCGGGATTTCTTCCGGGGGCGTGCCCCGACGCCATTCCTCAACGATGGCCCGAACGGGCGTTCGGGTGCCCTGAATAATCGGCTCGCCTCCGAGCACATCCGTCCGGCGCGCAATGTATTCGTACGTCGTAGTAGGTTCCATCGCGTATCCCCGAGGTGCGCATTCAATCGATATCTTCTATACCCACAACGGAGGAGAGGAGTTGCATCTTCACTTCATCGCCGGCTTCGTCCCTTTCGTCTCGCCGGTGGACGATGTGGCCGGATCGTCTTGCCCATATAACTACACCTCCCGCACCATCTGCGCCGGGTTGCCCGCCACCACCGTTCGCGGCGGCACGTCCTGAGTGACGACACTTCCGGCCCCCACGACGGCCCCTTCGCCCACAGTCACGCCCTTTAGGATCAACGCATCCATGCCCACGAACACGTCGTCCTCGATCACAATCGGCGCGGCGGCCCCCGCGTTGATATCCTCGGTTCGGCCCTCCGGCGTGAGGGGATGAAAGTCAAAGTCGACGATTGAGGCGTTGCCGCCCACCAGCACCCGATCGCCGATGGTGATGCGCTCGGCGGCGACGAGGGTCGTACCTGTAAACCCGCAGTCCGTGCCAATCTCGAGGACGGCCTCTACACGGCGGGTCGACAGGACGACTGGACTGGTAGGGGCGAGCGGATTGGAGCGCGGCCAGGAGCGAAGCGAGAGGCCGTCGCCCAACACGATGCGGCTGCCGCGGTGCTTCTGAAGGATGGGCCGCCCGAAGATTTTCCAGTTTTTTCCCCAGTCAATGCCGTGCCACGCGAACTGGACGCGGATGAGGGGCCAGGCCAGGCGGCGGCGCAACTCGAGACCGGCGGTCCAGGGCATGTTTCGGGCTTTAGTCCACGGGTCGGTCATGGCCAGTTACGTCTCAGATCCATCAGAGGGACGGAAGCCCGACTCCCACAGCTGGTGGTCCTAGGGGCATCAGGGTCAGGGCGGGGTAGTCCCATTACTTCCATCAGCTGAACGTCTCAGCAACGGTCGCTGTCTCTGAACGGAAGGCCCCGTCCCCCAGCGTGCGCACGTGGGCAAAGCCTCTCCCCACCGCATCGCCAATGGCGTTGCGCGTGTCCACCACACAAGACGCGTGGTTCGCGACCTGTGTGTAGTCGAAGGCGTCGTGACCGGTCAACACGACGACCACGTCATGGGTCCGCAACGTCTCCGGCGTAACCTCGACCCGGGGAAGGGGAGCCTCGTCGCCCGGGACAGTGTACGACGCCACGTGCGGATCCGCATACCGGATCGTCTCTACCCCGCGCTCCCGGAGGAGGCGCACCACCTCGCCCGCCGGGGTATGACGCGTATCGTCCACGTTGGCTTTGAAGGCCACTCCCAGCACGAGCACCTCCGTGTCCGACAGCGTCCGGGGCTGGTCCGCCACCGCCTGGACCACCGCATTGGTGACGTAGTGCGGCATCTGCTCGTTGATGCGGGCCGAAAGGGTGATAAAGCTCGTCTCGAAATCGTACTCCCGAGCGAGCCACGACAGGTAGTGCGGATCGACGGGAATACAGTGACCGCCGAGACCCGGCCCTGGATAGAACGGCTGAAACCCAAACGGCTTGGTGGCGGCCGCCTCCACCACCTCCCACATCGATACGTCGCCGATTCGATCGCAGAGCTGTGCGAGCTCGTTCGCCAGGGCGATATTTACCGACCGGTAGATGTTTTCCAAGAGTTTCTCCATTTCGGCCACCCGGGCGTTCGACACCGTGTGTACGTGCTCGACCACTTGCCGGAGGACCGTCTCGGTTAGAGATGTCGCTTCCAGGGTCACGCCCCCGGCTACGACGGGCGTGTTCTCCATCGTGTAGGTGTCGTTTCCCGGATCAATCCGTTCGGGACTGAACGAGAGAAACACGTCTTCACCCATCGTGAGCCCCCGATCCGCGGCCGCTTCCGCGAGAATGGGCCGAACCACCGTTTCCGTAGTAGTCGGGTACGTCGTGCTCTTTAGGACGATGAGCTGTCCGGGCCGCAGGTGCTCGGCAATGGACTGAGCGGCGGCCTCGATGTAGGCCGTGTCCGGTTCCTTGTGCTCTGTGATAGGCGTCGGCACACATATAAAGAACACGTCGACCTCGGCACTCTCGTCGTAGGTGGTAGCGGCCCGCAGGCGGCCGCTCTCTACGAGGCGCCGCACTCGTTCGTCGTCAAGATCCTCGTTGTAATTGTCCCCAGCATTGAGTCGGCGGACCCGCTTCGCGTCTAAGTCGATGCCCAGGACATCAAATCCCTGGTCAGCGTACTCGACAGCTAGGGGAAGCCCCACGTATCCCATGCCCACTACGCCGATGGTCGCGTCCGTGGTTTGCAATCGGTGGCGCAGCTGGTCGGCCGGCGCATGGTCGTTTGTCGTGTTCACAATCGAGTGATGGTTCTTTGAGAATAACGTCGAAAGAGAAGTGCATCCTGTTTACGCCCCGGCAGGAGAGGCGAGGTTATCGTACAGGGTTCCCAACTGCGCCCCAACCTGCTGTACAGAGAAAGTCTCCCGAACAGCGATCGGTCCCTCCTCGGCAATTCGCGTTCGTGCCGTGTCGTCCGTGAGGAGATCCTGCAATTCCTCCGCAATCGACGATGGGTCCGTGCGATCCACCACTACGCCCAGCACGTGTTCTTCTACGAAGGTCCGCAGTTGCACCTCGCCGGAGATGACGACGGGCAGGCCTGCCGCCACTGCCTCCAGCACGGCGACCCCGAAGTTCTCCTGGTGCGACGGCAGCGCAAAGACCCACGCCTCGCGCAACACCCGCTGCTTCTCCTCGCCCCGCACGAAGCCGAGAAAGGACACCGATTTCTCCAGGTCGTGTCGACGGACGGTGTCGTGGAGCTGCCGGACGTAGTCGTCGTCGCCGTCGCCCGCGACCCAGAGCTGCGCGTCCGTCTGTGCCTCGACTACCTGCGCCCATGCCTCCAGGAGGCCCGTGACGTTCTTCTTGGGGTGCAGGCGCGACATGTAAAGCGCTGTCGGGCGGTCGGCCTTTCCCGACAGGTCCGGCTCAATCGTCTCGCCCCGCCACGGCGGCGGCACCACGGCACTTCGATCCGTAAGATCGAGGGACAACCGGTCCGCCTCCTCCCGCTCGGCCTCGGTGGTGAAGTGGACGGCCGCGGCGCGGCGCAGGGCCGGGCGGTCCAACAACGCAAAGTACAGCCGCTTGAGGGCCGACCGCCGCGAGAACGTGTAGCGGGAGAGCGTCCCAAACGGGCGCATGACCGTGGGCACGCCGCGGGCCTGGCTGATGTGTGCCGACAGGCTGCTTACGGGGTTGAAGAGCCCGTGGACGTGCACGACGTCGAACCGAGGACCGTGCCGCCACAGCCACACCCAGAGGCCGGGGGCCACGACCCAGGCGTGTCGTCCCACTGAGCCGAAAAAGTGAATCCTCGTGTCGGGCAGTTGGTCGCGGAGCCACCGCTCGTCGTCTCTCGAGACGGCTGGGGCCGCCACGTGCACGTCGATCCCCTGTGTATGGGCGGCCTGTGCGTAGCCGATGAGCGATTCGGTGGGCCCGCCGAACCCCCGCGAGACGTTCGGCATGACGTGAAGGACGGTCACAACGTTCAGGACACTGGGAGGAAAAGAATTCGTCGTCGGCAGTCGGTCGTCGGTACGATAGAAAAATAATGGTGACCGGCGTTGTACAATCGCCGAAGTTCAAAGCTCAACGGCCAATGACCGACGCAATCACGTTTGTCACCCGCTCCCGATACGCCGCCCATGAATAGTTCTGCGCTGTTTTGATCGCCGCGTCGCGCATGTCACGCACCCTCTGGGGATGCTTGATGCACCATTGCATTTGATCGGCGAGGGCCTCCACGTCCTCCGCGGGCACCACCCACCCCGTCTCCCCCTCCGTGACAACTTCCTTTGCTCCTACGTGCTCGCTGAGGAGTACCGGCAGGCCCGTCGCCATCGCCTCCACCACTACTCGCCCAAACGAGTCAAATCGCGAAGGGAGAACGAGACAGTCCGCCTCGTGGAAGGCACAGGTCAACTGGTCGTGTTTAAGGTATCCCAGGTAGTCGACAGGTGCATCTGTGTCTTGAAAGAACTCGCTATCACGTCCCCCGGCAAACTGCACTCTGTGATCAAGCCTCTTCTGGGCCAATTGCTCCGAAGCTTCCAATAAGATGTCAATCCCCTTCAAACGACGGGCATGACCTGCAAAAATAAAAATAAACGGCTCCGTCGAAGGATTCTCTTTGCACCCGTTTCTAGTAAAGACCTCAAGGTCGGCTCCCATGGGAACCGATGTCACCTTCTCGGCGGGAACGCCTGCCTGAGTATAACTCTCGCGAGCAAATTCGGAGACGGTTATGACGTGATCCGCAAGCTCCACTTCTTCGTCTTTCCGCTGGGTAATACGACGATGTGCGGCGGAAGACTCATCCGGGTCAAAGAACGCATCCTGCCATGTATAATGTACGCTCGCGGCATCGAGAATGGTCGTGGCGCCTTGCTGCTTTGCCGCTTTAAAAGTATCGCGGGCGGCATTTTCGTAGCAGACGACCGCATCGAGGGCAACGGGAAGCCGGCGGGCTGCCCAGGTGTCGAACCAGGTCGCCGCACAGTGTCCGTACTTCGCTACTTGAGCCGGTGTGCAAATCGTTCGGAGAAGGCGCCGAACAAACGGCTCCAAGTAATTATGCCGCACCACCCGACTCGGTAGACCAATGGGAGACTGCGAGACGAAACGAAGAAGGACTCGATACAAGGGGCCCTTCGTGGCGGGATCTGCCGCCGGGACTCCCGTCCAATACTCCACCAGGGCTCCACGGTCATGCAATGCACGGGCGAGCTGGTGGGAATGCTGACGGCCCGGATGGGTGACGAGGACGTTCACTGAGGGACTATATCACGTCTTTGATAGCATGCTCGATCCCGTCCACGGTCTTCTCCACCGTGTATTCCGAAAGCACTCGCTCCCGGGCACGGCGGCCCATTTCTTGAGTTAATTTTGGATGGTTCCCCATGTGCGCAATTGTGTCAGACAGGGCATCCACGTCTCCGCTCGGGAAGACATATCCTGTTTGTCCATCCTCGACCAGATCGGGTCCGCATCCCACGCGGTTACTTACAATCGCCGGGAGTTGGAAAATCATGCCCTCATTCACGACCAGTCCCCACGTCTCGGACTCAGAGGGAAGGACTAATGTATCAGCCGCGGTGTACGCTTTTCCAATCTCGGTCTGGTTGAGAAACCCTGTGAACGTGACCGGAGCACTTCTGGGAACATGCTCCTCTATCTTCGAGCGGAGGGGACCGTCTCCAACCATCAGAAGGTGAAGCGATGCTTCCGTCGAGTTACACGCCGAGAGAAATCCATCGACGACGTCACCCGGCCGTTTCTCGGAAATAAATTTGCCACAGAAGAGAAATGCGGACGCATCCCGACCGACTCCTAAATTCTCTCTTATTTTGGCTCGCTGATTCTTATAGGTTTGCCAATCCCGGTCAAAACGATCATTCTCCACGCAATAGTGCGCTTCGTAAAGTTGACTTGAGTTCACCCCAGTTTTTCGATAGAACCGTCGGTTGCTTTCTCCAATGTACAGATAACCGTCGAAGGGATGGAGATACAGCTTATGCCCTATTCTTTTCAGCCGTGACCGAGACTTTAGTGCGCTAGACTCACCACGAACCAGAAGTGGAACGTTCTTTCGTAAACCAGTCCACCAAGCCCTGCGCATATACCATGACTGCCATCCATGAATGAGCATGACATCTACGTTCCTATATGCCTCCTGGAAGTCAGAAAAGGAAGGGGCTGAGCCGTTCTTTTCGTTCTGCACCCTCCAGGAGTATCCATTAAGAAGGGGAAGGTCCCACTCGAACGACGTTCCAAATCCTTCCCCCTGCTGCTCTGGGCTGGGAATGTGATCAAAAAAGACCGTCGCCGAAATGCCAGGACGAGCCTCAATCTCACGAAAAAGGGGGACCTGATACTGTATCGGATGGGTAGTGACAATTCCCAGGTCCACGGTCGTGCTCATCAAGATATAAAGTTTATTCGCCGTTGCCGTACAGGTCGTGTGCGCTATTTTCTTTCCACGGTTATCCTACTACCGAATTTCTTTCAGCACTCAGCGCCATTGCTCTCCGTAGCCGCACATCCTGGACGCTCCAAACACCGAGCATGGCCCCTACAGTTCCCCAGTACAAGCTCCCCGCAACAGCGTTGTAAACGACGGGGAACGGAAGCTTTGCCAGAATGAAACAGAATGCCGTTACCCCTACCACGGTTTCTAACGGTCGACGACTTCTCTGGAGAGTCTGATATGCAAGATACAGTAAGGTCGTTTTGAGACTAATCAGGAGGAGCCATCCCAGCGCCCCCAGTTCCGTTATCAACCGCACAATCCCATTTTCAATGCTGCCCTCGGGAAGCCAGGTTTGACTGAACGCCCCCGGAACAAACTGAACAGCCGCCTGGTGTGCCGATCCGGCCCCATAGCCGAATACACCCGCTCGTTTAATCCCCTGAATAGGTCCTAACAACACTCCTTCAAACCGATTCTCCGTGTCACTGGCCTCTACAGTTCTCTCGACCAGGACCTCCCATCCTTCGGTGAGGCCCGTACCCTGAACAACGGCCACGACGATAAGGAGCGCGGTGGCCACAAATCGAAGCGACGACGAGTACTTCGATTCGGTGATCGTGAGCAGCACGGTCAACACTACCAGAATAATGACGATGGGGCCGCGCGATCCAGCCATGGGAAGTACGACGAAGGTCGCGCCGAGCAAGAGCCCTCCCATCCAGTAGAGATCCCGGCGGTTTGTGCGCAGCCCAGCAAATAAAATTCCCGCACTCAAGAAGGCATTGAATGTGAGGTATGCCGTATGGCTGCCGATGTAGGAGAAGGTGCTGATCACTCGCGCGTGTCCCGCGACCGTTGCGATCGACCCCATCTCCCGCACATACTGATTGATCCACGCCGAGGGCGGCTGAAAAAACTGGTAAACACTTAACGCGGCGAGGGGCAACACCAGCATGAGCGTGTATCCCCAAAGCCCGCGCAAGAAATGCCGCTCGGTTGCCTCTGCAAGCAGGGCTGGCATCAGTACGACGAGCGGGAGGAAGGCGAGATGCGCTTTCAGGCCCAGGGCACTGACCGATAGATTGGGCAGCCGTGGATTGAATGCCTGAAGCAACACAATAAAAATATATCCACCCAGCAACAGCGGGACGCCGGTGCGTTGCAGAGGTTTGGGCAATTCTAGGGGCGAGCGTTGCAGCGCATAAAACACAAATCCTCCCCATAGCACCATGTCCTTGAGCACAAAGAGCGCTGCCGACTGACTCGGCAGTACCCACTTGCGCAGGGCCCCGTCCACCAGCACCAGCACAAAGAATACCCCGACGAGCCATTTCCAGAGTTTCATCGGTTATCCTCTTTCACATTAGGAGGAGCAAATTCGAACTCCACGGGCGACAGGCGACTACGCTGTCACTCGGCGATCCGCCAACCGCGGTTTGTTATCGGCTCGTTCTAAAAGGGGGCGAAGACAGCAGTGGCTGGTTCTGTTACTCCGCACGAACCACCTGCCGAAGCAGGTGCAAATAATCGGTCGCAATGCGATCAATGCGATGCCGGGCCACGTGCGCCGTCATGGCGGTCCGCAGATTCTCTCGTACGTCCGACTGCAGCGCCCGTTCGACGGCGCCGGCCAGGGCCGCCGGATCATCGGGCGAAATCAGCAGGCCGCAATCGCCCACGGCCTCCGGGAGACCGCCCGTGTCGGCGGCTACGACGGGACAGCCGCTCGCAATGGCCTCCAACGCGACGATCCCGAACGGCTCTGAACGGGAGGGGACGAGCAGCAGCTTCGTTGTGCGGTATCGTTCGGCCAACGTCTCCGGTTCCGTCCATCCCTTGAACGTAACCACCTCTTCGAGCCCGTTCCGGCGTACCTGTTCTTCCAGTACATCCCGCTCGGGACCGTCGCCGCAGATCGTGAGCGTGGTGTCGACGCCGCGTTCGCGCAGCCGCCGCAGCGCCTCAATCGCGAGATCTGCCCCCTTTTCTGACACGAGACGCCCCACAAACAGCAGTCCGCCTCGGTGTGCGTCCTCAACGACCGGTTGGTCGTACACAGGACGAAAGGTATTCGGAATGCGGACGACAGGCCCTGGTACGGTGTCCGCTACAGGACCGCTCACGGCAACATTTGTACCCAGGCAGGTTGCCCCTCGCTTCAGTCGAGTCCGGAGGGGCTGTCCTCCGGAAAGTAGGTCGTGGTGAATGATGACTAGGGGGGTACGTGCGAGCAACGGCCAGTGCAGGCTGCGCAGCGAGATGCCGCTTTGCACGAAGATGTCGGCCCACCGGATGTGATGTCGCACTGTGGCGGAAGAAGGTTGGCGGAAAACCGACAGCACATCCAACTCGGATTCTCCGTCCAGCGGCGTGACCGTCACGACGCGCACTGCGTGACCAGCATCCTGCCAGGCTGTCGCCAGCGACTGGCTCATCATTTCGAGGCCGCCGATGGAAGGATAGAACGCCCGGCTTTCGAGGAGAATGTTCATGCCACGTCCGTGTGCTCTAGCGAGTAGTCAAAGACCCGCATCTCTTCCGAAAGAGTCCGTTCGATACGTCGTACGTCTGCTTCGCTCAGCTTCTCCAGCCACGCGCCCACGCTTTCAGGAGTTATCTTCTCCTGGAGCCGGGTGTGGGTCGTGCTCATGCTGGCCTCTGTGTCACCATACGCTTCTGGATCGAGCTGCTGCTCTTCCATTCCAATGCCAATTGACTTTAAGAGTGCCCGTATCGTCTCGCGCGGCTCACGGCAGAGGTCTTCGTAACGGAGCATCAACACTCGCTTGTAGTCCGCGTGACGCAGATACGATTGAACACTTTTCTTCCACACTCTCAGATATCCTGCCAGACGGTTTTTGTCCGGAAATGTAGACCAGATCACCGGATGCTCGCGCGCAGAGCGGACACCGTCCCGTGGATCCCTCACGACGAATACAATTGTGGATTTTGGGAAGTGATCTTTTATGTATCCCATCCGCAGCGCGTGTCGAGGCGACTTCTCAAGAAATCGATTCGCGTCAGTATTCCTCTTGATTGTATTGGCGAAGCGATCGAATAGGCCAACTACACTTTTGGATTCGCGGATGAGATGTCTCATTGTCTTATCGGACACTCCAGGTGGCCGGAAATCTACATAGTTTTTTCGGAGAAAGAACCAAGTTTCTCCTTCAACCCCACATACATCTGAGTGTGACTCGATTACACGTTTTACAAGTGTCGTTCCACTCCGAGGAGGCCCCATGACAAAGATGTGTTTCTCCGACGAAACCTCATCGTTCCACAAGAACCGAGCGTTGCGCCAAACCAGTGATGGGGATCGAAGGACCTTCTGGACGCGCCGCCACGTCAGTCCCGCTCGGGTCTTATCTGGGAGTAGTGATTTGATCATCAGGCGGTTAGCTTATATCCAAAACGCTCAAACACAGGAGCCTCGAGGCGGCGCACAGCCATCCGTAGATCGTTCTCCCACTCCGGACGTTCAATCCGACCGGGACTCGTATTCACCTTATCTGTGTTGCGCACCGCTTCTTCATCGACGGCAATGCCAGCTAGGTCCAGCGCCTTAAGTAGATCATCGACGAGCGATTCGGTTCGCCCCACGAAATCGATTTCTCCTGGGGGAGCATACCAGCCGTACATCTGCGTGAGGTATCCCGGATAGTCCTCCACAACTGTACGCATAAAGGAGGTGAATTCGCGGCGGCCAATTTGTTCAAGAAAGGCATTGGGATGCCAGGGCCGTTTGAGTAAGATGGTTCGCTCTCGTTGCCGCTCCTTATGGAAACTTTTCCAGTCGTGCCCCTGCATGAAACGCCAGTAGGACTCGTACCAGGAATGGGGATGCCGGACGAAACAGAATTTGTAGCTCGACTGGATTTCTCGATGGAGTTGCAGAGACTGATATTTTGCGGATTGCTTTGCGAAGTGAAGCGGATAGTATCGGGGGAGATTCAGAACCCGGTCCAGATCGGGATGCGGATGAGGCCACTCCATTTTCACGAGTCCCTGCTCACGGAGGATGTGCCGCACCCAGCTTCCGCCGGTTTTGGGAATGTGGAGGAAAAGTGCTCCGTTCTCCAACAAGGCTGCCATCTTACTCCTTCCGGTTGGTGGTGAGAGCCTCGACGATCTGGTTCTTTACATCCCTAAGAGTAGCGTACACGACCCCTGGGCTTTCATTCGCATGAGGAAAGGGGGCATTCGGAACAGGTCGTTTAAGAAACTCACAGATGGGTTCCCATTCTGCCCGTTCCTCCCAGCACACTTCTAGAAGGTCGTCTCGGTTGTCGAAGTGCGCCCGGACATTTGCATTATGTTGCTCATAGCATCGAATGTGTTCTTCTTCGTGACCGTGAGGCATAGCATGTCCGTACACAATCTTTCGAAATTCCGTCGGTCCCGTTCGGTCTGCATGCCGCTTTAAGCTGTCAATCCATGTGGCATTGTCTTTTCGCGTGGTAAGGATAAACTTTGCGTCGGGATAGCGGGCGTCGAGTTCTTCATAAATCAGCGGCCAGGGCCAGTCTTCGAAGCTGTCGTACTCGTCCGCGACTTGAAAAACTGGAGTCAGATTCCCTTCGTCCACGGCCCGGGTAAGCTCCAAGTCAAAGCTATGATGTTGGAATCCAAGACGAGACAGGCATTCTCCCAGTGTGGTCGTGCCTGTTTTGTTCATTCCGATACCGAAGACTTTCATCGTACCAACTAAGAGGTTTGATATGCATTCCATACGCGCCGAAGCAACACACGGCGTCCCGTAAGTTTATCCTCTTTTTCTGCAGCCGTGTTCGTGAGCATCCTGCCGCCAATCCGGAGGAGGCCGTACTCAAGGCCGTGTCGGACGGCTAGGGCCGCCTTTGTTACTGCTGGATGGCGAAGCTTATTATGCTTCTGCAAGAGTCGCCACCGATTGCGGTGGTGACGTACCACGCGCTTGGCGGTTGACTGTGGGCTTCCACCGCCCTCGTGATATGCTACAATATCCTCACTCTTGCGCAGACGCCATCCGGCCTGCCGGAGTCGCATCGAAAAGTCGGTGTCGGCGTCCAGAAAGTCGAATTCCTCATCGAATCCACCGATGTCTTCGAAGGCCTCCCGTCGCACGGCCATTCCACAGGAGTGCAAGCACATCCGAGCCGGCGGGGGGAGACCGTTGCCCTCTGTGACACGCCGGAGCCACGAACCCGCCCGCTGCCCCAACACATAGTGCAGGACCGTCGGTTCCGGCGAGACCGCCCCGGTCGGATCCCCGTCGCGATCCACCAGATGCAACGCCAGGGCCCCCAGGCTTCGATCCTTTGCAAACGCCTCGCGCACCCCGGAGACAAAATCCATCAGTGGCTCGGCGTCGCTGTCGAGCAGGACGACTATATCGCTGTCGAGGTGCGAAAATCCGATGTTGACGCTTCGCACATAGCCCTGGTTGGTTTCGTTGCGGATCACATGGATCGGCTCGGACAAGTCATCGGGTCCTGTACCGGAAGAACAGTCGTCTACGATGAGGATCTGCTCCAGCGCATCCCCGGAGTGCTCCGCGGCAGCCCGAGCACAGCGCGTGGCATCGGGCCACGTCTCGTAGTTGGTGATGAGGACAGAGATGCTCAGACTCATTGCGGAGTGGAACGTACGACGGGAGAATCTATGGCAGGCTTCATCAAGTCCAACACTGTCTGGGCCGCGTGTTGGGAATGAGCGTGACGATCATACCACGAGGCAGCAGCGCGAGCGATTCGAGGTCCTTCCTGTGTTTTATTGTTTTTCGGAACTGCAAAGTGCGTTCCTGCTTCTAGCCGTCCTCCCAGCGGCTCGGGAGCTACAAGAACTGGAACGGTGCCGTGGGCCATATAGGCTGCCAAGATCCCCGACTTCGTGGCATATGCCGCCGGATAATGCAAAAGTCCAATCCGTGCGTCCAGCAATACGTCACTGATCGCTTCTGCGGGCTGAAATCCCCGAACTTCTACCTCGGTCTCCAGAGCCTCGGACTGGACGGCATCCGGCGGGCCTACGTCTATCACCGTGTCGATGGCCCACTCCTCCAATCCGGCCTGCATCACGGATCGGTGGGGACCGTAGAGGGCTGTTTTGGTTTGCCCCCCCCCAAACACAACGGCTTGGGCTGCCCGTTCCCGAAAGGACGGCCGTGATTTTGGCTCTCCGACGTTCGAAAACACCGGACAGACCTGAATCGACGAGTCCTCCCCAACGCCTCGAAATTCGTCAGTTCCCGTTGGATGCGTGGTCATGATGCCACTACTGAGTCGAGCCAAACGGCGTGCCGCATATGTTTGCAATGGCGAGAACCAAAACGCGCTGGTCCACACGGGGCCGGACGCACTGATTTCGTGGAACATCGTTATGAGTGGAACTCCATCGTCTCCACATACGCGCGCCAATCCTCGCGCCAGCCACAGTGGAGCCCCGCGCTTCGCGTATCCGTAACCCGAGTACTCCAGCATGACTACAGCAGGTCTGTCAGCCTCGTCGCTCAGATTTTGTACCGTGTCAGCAATCGTCGCAGCAGACTGCGTTCCGCTCAAGTCCACAGTGGGGAAGTCCACCTCAATAGCCTCCGTCGGTGCCTTTCCGGCGTGTATCAGTATCGGCTCTACTGACCCGTCTGACTCTTCAGCGAGCCGCCGAGAGAGGATGGTGGAGTAATCCGCCACGCCGCCCACCGTGGGCGGAAGCTCAGGAGCAATGTGGATGAGGCGAACGGCCACGGATTTTTGCTTCCTACGGATGAGAAAAGTAAATCACGGTGCTTCCTACCCCTAATCAGTCCCTGAAAGTCTCAGGATACGAATTCTTCTGCTTCAACTTCAGCGCCTCAGAGATTGGGTGAGGACCTTCCTTCCATTTTAGCGTAGAGCCCGCTGTGCTGCTAGAATTATTTCGGGGATTCAGCTTCCGGTTGGAACTCGTCCTGTCGACCAAACTGCTCCCGAGCAAACTTATAGAGCTCAACGTCCAGGGAATTAGAACGACGAACTGAGCGACGAACGCGTTTTTGTAGGTCGCCAACGTCGGGACGCTCTCCGGTTGTCTTATATCGTTTTTCGGGCCACTCTGGCGCGACGTCGAGACAGTTCGCGAACAATCGAACGGAATCCTTGAAGTGCTCCTTCAGCCCAAAGGCCTCGTAGGAGTCGACCAGGTTTTGCTTGGCCCTTCTGAGTACTGCTTTCCCCAATCGTCCGTTCAAGTCAACATAGCGTCCGGCGTATTCAGAAAGAAGCCCCGCAACGAAGCGGGTCTGTACGTTTTGGTGTACTGGTTTTTCGTAAAATTCTGTGAGGCTATTTTTGCGAACCTCTTCCAGGCGTGGATGCTCGTAGGAGGGGCCACTGCACGCCTCGATGAAGTAGTAGAAAGAAACGGCCCGGTCGACGGGACGCCGTAGCATTACAAAGTATCGTGGGTTTCTGACGCCGTAGAAATGGTGCATTCCATACGGGAAGTGGCCTTCGACGAGATCAAATGGGCCTCGGGCAGCGATAGCCGCCCGATATCCATTGGGACGATGCCGTCTCGACTCGGGGATGTGTGGATCGAATACACTTCTCCGCACCGACGTCCCGGCGGTTTTCCGGATGTGAGTAAGGAAAAGAGTACTACTCTCATTCATAATTCCGCCCTAATCATTGTCATCCCGCGAGGCGAGCGCGCGCTTTATTCGTCGAACAGGGAAGAGAACCTGCTCCGTTCTTCGAGCCCCAATTATTGAATCAAGTCCCGAGAGGAAACCGGTTCGCCGAGAGGGGGCGAAATCGGACTGGAGCGACGTAATTCGGCCGTACACGTCGGAAAATGCCGTCAAATCGTACCCCGCAATGATATGGGCCCATCGCCACATTCCCTCCACCGCTGCCTCCAAATGGTGATCCTTAAGGGAACCAGATTCACGCAAGTGATGGACTCCGGATTCAATGAACTCCACTTGTAACTGCGCGCGATCGACAGGCGATGCCTGTGACTTTCTGTTGTTCGAGATGTTGACGCCGTCGTGGTCATGATAAATCCCCACGATGCGGTCAACACTCGCTTCGGGAAGCCCCTGGGCCATGGCCTGAACGGCGAAGGCCGTATCCTGATGATACGGAACGTCTTCTTCCCATCGGCAGGTACGAAGAGCGGTTGCTCGATATAAGAATGCGTGAAGGTGAGTCCACGCGGATCCTCTGAAGATCCCCGAAATGAGGTCCGGCTTGGGATTCTGGTGAAATACGAACTCGTTTTCGGGCCCCTTGACGTGTAGATGGCCGCAACTAATGGCGGCTCCTTGTGCCTCCAGCGTCTCCACTTCCCTCGTCAACGCCCCGGGGGGCAGTCTGTCGTCATCATCAAGAAACTTAATAAATCGCCCCTTGGCCTGCCTCATCCCTCTATTGCGAGCGGCCTGAGCCCCTCTGTTTTTCTGTCGGATGTATCGAACTCGTTCGTCCTCTATAGCTTCCATCCACGGCTGCGTATCGTCTGTACTCCCATCGTCGACCACGATGACCTCAAGGTCCAGTGTCTCGTTGCCCTCAAAGCAACTAGCAATGGCCTGCTCCAGTCGTTCCCGTCGGTTGTGCGTGGGGATGACAACGGAGACGGTGGGAGATGGACTCTCCATGATAATTGAAAGCTACTTAGAGGAGGGCGAGGTGGACTCCAACCCAAACGCCTTTCGCTCCTGTTTGGAAAGGTCTGGGATCAGCCGTTCGTCGTAAAAGTCCAGCCCGAAAGCGGAGACGATTTCGAGAACCCGATTGATTTGCTGCTCTGTGAGTCGTCTTCGCCACTTCGACAACTGTCGCTCGCGGTCGTTAGTCACAAGATCGGCCGACGCGTAGGTCGAAGCAACGTCGATCTGGTTTTGTATCTCGGCCGTCACGTCGGCGTTCACGTATGATAGAATACGCTCTACCTCCTTAGCCCCATCCAGTACCATCTGCTCGTACGACACCAGGATCCATGGGGGCGTTCCGGTTTCCTCATCGTGCTCCACAAAGGGAATATAATAGTCCAGACACCACACTGCCGCCATGAGACCGAGACGAGTTGAGATTCCCTCCAGCACGTCCGCGAACCGGTGACGAACGCTATTCGGCATCTGACCGAGCGCCTCATCTGACTCAATCTCGCGCTCCAATTGGTCGGTGTCCCAGCCCCCATGTTCAAGCTGGGACGCGAGCACGGCACAGGGATGCCGGATGATCATCACTGCTCCTCGAATCTCGAATTCCTCAAGGAGCCATCGAAGAAGCCGACCGGAACGGCAGAATTTTACGACGAGCTTGCGTCTCGTCGCCTGTTCAATGAGACGCCCCACACTTGAATTCGCTTGATAGTGCCACAGTGGACCATGAGGAACGCGGCCGGAGAGCACATCCTCGAAGAACTCTCTCGCCCGGGGGGCCTCTTCCCCTGGAGCAATGTGTGTTCGCCAGTCGAAACCGGTCGTTCGTGCCGCTTCGTGGTTTGGCAGAAAAAGGGGCTCGTTCATCAGTTTATACGAGGGAAGGGTCCGCAGAATCTCTGCTAGCCACGTGGTTCCGGACCGCGGCGCCCCGGCAACAACAATCGTGTCCCGGGGATCACAGTCCATTCCAACCCGGGTGAATGCCGAGAGTGTCGCCTGTTTCAGAGCATTGACCATCATTACAGGTTGGTTTCACTGCTCGGCACCGTGGCGGGAGTCACACTGTCCTCGACCATCTATCATCCGCTCCAGTCGGTCCACATTGGGCCGGGGAGCGTCGGAGTAGAAGTCGAGACCGAATGCATCGGCAATTTGAAGAACGGTGTCGATTTGATCAGGGTCAAGGCGTCGCTGCCATTTCGTAAGCTGTGTCTCTATCTCGTCCACCACCAGGTCGTCGGCCGCCGAATAGCTGGGCTTGCCGAGCTGGCTGTGTAGATGTTCTGGCATCGGGATCTCTAGGGCATCCAGTATCCGCTCTATTTCTTCTTCTCTTCGCTCCAGCAGTCCCTCGTACGTCGTCACGATCCATGGGCGATGCACCGGTCCCCGAAGGGTCATGTACGTATCGATACACCATACTGCGGCAAGTACTCCCGCTGGAGTGTCTATGTCTTCCAGAACAGCTCCAAACTGTTTCTCAACGTCTTCGGGAAATTGCCCAAGGGTGTTCTCCAGTCGCCCAGGTTCGGGAAAACGGTTAACGTTCCATCCATCATTCAGTTGGGAGGCTACAACCGCACACGGATGCCGAAACGTAGAGATAATGGCTCGAACCGGGAATTGCTTTGAGAACCAGGATAGCATCCGACCGATCCGAACCAGTTTCACGATTAGTTTGCGCCGCCGGATGTGCTGCACGATCTGGCGCGCAGGATTCGAGTCTTTAAGGCGCCACTTCCAGGTCGCACCTACCCGTCCGGTGAGGTACCGTCGGAGCAGAGCTTCGAGTTCAGGGAAGTCGGCATCCGGCGGAACATGCGTCCGCCACTCCAGATCGTCGATCCGTTTTGCCTCCGGAACCCCCTTCAGGTGGAGCGGCTCGTTGAGCATCTTGTAGCCGGGAAGCTCCCGAATCAGCTCCGAGAGCCAGGTTGTACCCGATCGGGGTGAGCCGGTGACGACAATAGTGTCCTCCACGTCACATGGAAACAGGTGCGTTGTCGCACGAAGAACCGCGGTCTTAACTCTCTGCACAACGTCGGTCCGTGATTCGTAAAGTCTGTGTAGCTCGGCGCCTTACAGATGGGTCCTACGCACTCCACATTTTCGCTCAAAAGCCAAGAGCCATTTTCAGTCATTGAGCCCTACGTAACTATCGACCTACTTTTCAAACTAATAACCGGTAAGAGAAAGACCGAGTGCCTGTGTCCAACGGAAATTCCTCTCGTAACCTTCTAGACTTCGCGATACTGGTATGTGACTTTTCCGTCTCACCGACCGGCCCAAAATACTCCCCGACTAAACCGTTCTGTAGCCCGGAAGTGAGTCTTTAGGCAGACCGACGAGACTTCCTCAGGTTTAGGCCAATCCCGACGCTAAATGCATTCTGCACGTGCGTCACCCATCGTGCAAGAGCAACCCGGATGTTCGCAGGCAACAAACGGAGTAGCTTACCTGCGAGAGCGGAAGATCGGGTTTTGAATCCGTCTAACGTTCGAGCCTTCTCCAATCGGGGAGAGTAGGTCGTATTCTCAAACCCCACTTCGGAGGCAAGTCGCCAGATCTGCGGGTAAGTCGAATAGAACACGTAATTATTGAGGAATGATGGATCGCGACCAATGGCTCGAAGATACAAGCTACCGATCGGTTTGGGCAGAAGTGGAAGCCATGGCACGCGGTAGTGCTGTTCCCAGAAGGCAAGGTAGTTTTCACAGCGCACGACGGCCTCTCCTCCTGGTTTCAACACCCGGTACATCTCTTCCAAGAGCGGACGCGGATCTTCCACGTGCTCAAGCACCTGCAGGCTGATGGCGTAGTCGAATGAATCGTCTTCAAACGGCAAGTCCGCGCCCCCGGTCTGATGAATCCGGTCTGCGCTGTACTCGTCTGCCTCTAGACGCCGCTTTGCCAGCGCAGCGAATTCCGGACCGGGCTCAATACCATGCGCGTCTGCATCTCGGTGAAGGGCTTCGAGCACTGCCCCGCCCTGGCCTGCCCCCACATCGACGAGGCGTGCGCCGGCCAATTGCCAGTCCCGTTTCCTTCGCACATTTTCGAACAGTCCTATCGGAATTTCGAGATTAATCTCTTTCTCAACCCGCTGTTCGCACTTCTCCCGAGGCCATCCCAGTTGATTGTGGAAGTATTTTATAGCCGTGATACGAATGGCTTCTTCAATAGAGGATGCTTCCACTACATCTTCCACACCAGCATAGTCGTATTTTGACATCTTAAACAACTAAACTATATGGGAGATCATTTCTTTCATCTTGTTAACCTGCTTCTTCAAGTTGAAGCTCTTCTCCATATGTTTACGTCCAGCTGTTCCCAATCGGCGCCACCATTTAGGATTCTCAGCGAGCCAGGAAATTTTCTCACCCATCGCTTCAGCGTCCCCTTCCTCGACTAAGTACCCTGTTTCCCCGTCGAGAATCACGTCAGTCAGCCCATTATGATGAGTTGCAACAATGGGTAGCCCACTTGCTGCGGCCTCGACAAATGTCACCCCCTGTCCTTCTTGGTCACCATTGGATGCCGTTTTGCAATGCTGGGTATAAATATTCGCCTGGGTCATAAGCTCTGAGACCTGTGAGTGAGGAACGGTCCCGAGGATAGAAACACTCTCTCTAATTCCTAGGTTTTGGACCTCCTTTTCTAAATTTGAGCGAAGCGGTCCATCCCCAGCAATCGTCAGTTCAAGCCCAATGCCATCGCTCGTTTCGTCAAGCGCATAACCAAAGGCTCTGACCAAATCGATGGGCGACTTCTTTTCCACGAGACGTCCCACATGTAGGCAGTCAACAGTCTTCCCATCGAAAGATTTGTCGGCCGGGTAGTACTCAAATTGATCCAGGTCGATTCCGAGGTGCCAGCGAGAGATCTTGTCACTATCTCCACCTAGGATCTCAATCTGCTCACAGATGTGATTCGAGATACCGATAAGTAGAGAGGCCCTCGCAAACGCTAGAGGGTACTTTCTCTTCCAAAATGTCTCTTGCGCCAAGCGGGAGACATCATAGCCGTACATGGTGATAACCAATGGCACGTTTAGGCGCTCGGCAACTGGTGCCATTAGCACTCCCGCTGGACCGAAGTGAGCGTGAATTGCGTCGGGGGAGACGCGCTTCACGACGTTCTTCAGCCGATCGCGGATCTGCGGCCAGTCTGAAGTGCGAGCCCTCCCAATACCGAAGGGCACAAGTGCCCGGTGCCACAGGCGGAGCGGATGCCATCGGCTTGGGGACTCTACCACATTTACCTTCGGGAACGGTCGCTCCTCCGGATTCTTCCGGCGGAGCGTGACCACGTGGTTGTCCACACCTTGCCGCTCCAGTTCGGTAATGTAGTCATAGATGAACGTCTCCGAGAGCGGCGAGAACGATTTGGTGAAATGTAGAACCCGCATGGATATTCCCGGATTCAACCGGTTCTAGAAAATAAACGTGATATTATGACTCCCTACGAACGGAACAACCCGAAAGCGCCTATCCGCTCCAGTGAGCCTGCAGTGCATTTATTGTTTCCCGACAATGCACGTCTATAAGTTCCTGGATGTACTCCTCACTGACATCATCCAGAACGTGGTGCCGATCCGACGACGCATTTTTCCGCCCCGGTGCAGACAGAGCGCTTTGGTTTACTCCTACAAATGCAGCCAGCTGCGGAAGAGAATTGCTCAACATCCTCGTACGAAGCACGAGCAAACGGTCCTCTGGGACATGGTTGAGGACCGTCTGGTTGTGCCACGCCCAATACTGGAGATATCCATCAAGCGAATGCAGGTTATGGGAGGCGAGCACCGCTTCCTCATCCGAATATTGGTCGGGCGGTCGCCCATAGCAAAGATCCCGAAGTGCGACATAATGCTCCGCCAGCTCATCACGAGGAGAGTTTATGCACTTGTCAATGACAGAGCGCAGCCACTTCCGGGGGGCTCGTACAGTGAGCACAAACTTGGCCGTCGGAAAAATGTCGGCCAAGTGTTCGGCAAAGGGCCCGAGATACGGAGATGATTCGAACTCATATCGATGCCTTCGATCCCGGTCACGCAGAGTTTCCCGAACCTCTTGCTCCGATGCCTTTCCCGCCCAGTATTCTTCGAGCAGGGCAATGGTTTCCGCCGGTCTGGATTCGTGAGCGGATCGATACGAATCGCCAAAGATTCGGGCCACCGTCGTCGTACCTGTGCGTCCCGCTCCGAGATTATATGCGTGAATGCGACGAGGACGAAGGAGAGGCCACAGAGGCGTTTGCTTAATTGCAGATTTGATCGGGCGCAGCAGTTCGGTCATTAGTAGTTTGGTCATTGAGAAGCAGGAGGCAAATCCGGGTCGCGAGGTCACGATTTGCTATGCTGCTTAACATCTGTCGAGGTACCGTCAAGGACCGTGACCGTAGTCGTGGAGGATAGGCATGGCTCGAAGATTCCGCTTAGAACAACTGAAGTTCTAACATCTTCAGGCATCACTCTCCTCCTCCCGCACCTCCACAGTTCAAGGCGGAAACTCCTTGGTCCCCCATCCTTCGTTGAGCACGCAAATCCAGTTCGCATTCTTGATCAAGGAGAGCCGGTGATGATAACGTCACCTTTCGACGCGCCGTCGCTGTTCTCGATGTATTGCTTGAAGGCGGCACCCCGATTGCTCGTCGCCCTGTGGCGCAGTAATTAAAGTCCTTAAAGAGCTTCCACGCCCCGAAGAGTCGATGGGATGGTGATCATTTTTAACGAGGGAGCTTACAGACTTTTACACACCTGTGAATTATTGGACTGTCTGTTCCACGAAAAAGGTACTACACATCTATGAATGAGAAATCATAAATGGTACCCGTCACTACTTGTCAATCCGCTATCCATCACATACTCAGGAGGACAATCTTGACTCGTACCCTAGGGCGACAAAATCTCTCTCGTAGGCCGATTCAATGAATTCGACATCCTCCGAACTCACATCCACATCTCGACTCCCGGACGATACATTTTTCTCAGGTAAACCGGCGTCAATTCCAATCTTCTGGCAAAGCGCCTCAAATTGGTTATCTATGGATTCGAGCTTAAATGCACGGTCGACAATAATTTCACCATTCGACTGATCGGAGATAAATTCGTACTGAGAACTCACAATCAGATCATCTCTTAATTTTGGGTGTTTTAGGTATCCGGAAAAGGAACTGGTTTCAAGGTACGCTTGGACCGTCGGCCAGGTCCACATGTCCCCCCGGTATCTCGGAAAGAGAAACCGTGCCCATCGGCGCCATCCCTGTTCCTTAACGATGCGCTCTGTCCACCGGTACATCGACTTGACCCGATCAACCGGATGTCGGACGACGGTGAAGGTGAAGTAATTCCGCCATATGTCATCTCCTACAAGTGCTCGGATCTCTGAGGCGCGTGCATGCTTTCCTACTCCCCACTTCCGGCCCCACGCCTCCTTAAATCGTTGGCCATACGGGGTTCCCCCACAGACGATGTCATTCCACTCAATCGTCTCATCGAGAGCATAGGTTATACTCGTCCCTCCCGTCTTGGGTATATGAACAAATGCAAACTCATGACTGTTGCTTATAATCATTTCTTGCTTTTTCGTACAATATGGTGGCGGTTTTTAGGAGGCGTGTGACCTTCCCTCCCGCCTCCAACCTCCAGTTTTCGTTCCAAATGGCGAGAGGGAGCCACTTCAACGCTCCAATAAGCGATCCGAGGTGGTAGTTGGCGTTGTACGGGTTAGTCCTCTCAGGAAACTTTCGGTAAAACCGACGCCACGACCGTACCTTCTTCAACTGTGCCCAGAAGGAGCGGCTCTTCCGCCAGGGATGTACGACGATTGCCTCGGGAATGAACTGGTGAGAATTGGTAGCCTTCAATGCCCGCACTCGAAAGTCCACGTCTTCAACTCCGGCCGTCAAGTACTTTTCGTCGAATCCGCCGAGGTTTTCGAATAACGATCGTCGGACAGCAAAATTGCATGACCACAGCCGACTGCCGTCGAGGTTAACGGGGGCCGTCCATCCCGGTCCCGGTTTCTTGCCATCTGCAATGGTTTTCCCCTCCATGATGTCGGGGGACGCCTTTCGCTGTACGTCTCTGAACGCAGCGAGCCACCTCGGATCGGGCAGACAATCGTCATCCGTGAAGACTAACCACTCCGATGCTGCGCGGGTGGCCCCCGCATTTCGATTGGCCGCGGCGCCGCGGCCCGGGCCTTCGGCCCAGGTCGCCCAGGGGTACCGCTCGCGAACGAGTCGCTGCGTGTCACTTCCCGTTCCCTCGTCGTCGGTAACGATCACCTCGTATTCCTCAAATGAGATGTCCTGAACTCCCGGCTTTAAACGATCCAGGCACTGTGCCAGCTCCCCGGGGCGCTGGTAGGTGGGAATGACAACGCTGAAGGTGCTCATCGTCTCAGTATTTCCTTCAGGAAGGAAAGTGCCCGTTCGGCCCAAACAGGATCAGCAATCATGCTCAACCACCGATAGGGGGTAGGCCCAACGACGTGACTCGTGTCGTCGGCGTATTTCTCGGCTCGCCGAAAGCAGTACCGGGCACGATCATAGTATCCGGCCCGGACCATTTGCCGCCCCGTCACCCAGTATCCTCTCGCCAGTTTTTTCCTTACAGATATCGGGATATCCCAGTTGTAATATTCTCCCGCGAGATCGCAACGGTTGTCTTGAATGAAGAGATGTGCGTCTGGGTTATTCTCGACGCTGTTGCGGTCAGTCACACTGTTTCCAGTATTCCCTTCCCGCTTGTAGGCAACTACACCGCGCTCATAAACAAAGTCGACACCGGCTACCGCCAGGCGGAGATGTAAATTATATTCCTGACCTTTTTGAATATCCTCTCGGAATCCTCCTACTTCCTCAAGAAGCCGCGGACGATGTAAAGGAGTCGGGGTATTTACGATATGCCCAATTAGATATTCGAAAGTTCCCTCATCCTCCGCCGGAGGCTCATAGTGCTGTTCCCACCTTCGTTCGCCCGCTCGGTCCATAACTCCAAGGTCTCCAAACACGATCTCATTTTCCTTCACTTGGGACGAGGTCTCAACCTGTCTGCCAATCGAGTTCGGAGCGAGCATGTCGTCGGAATCAAGAAACTTGATCCAGGCGCCTGAGGCGAGCCGGAGCCCCCGGTTGCGGGCAACCGGCGCCCCGGCATTGTCCTGGTACCGGTAGCATATCTGCAGGCCTTCAGTGTCGCATTCCTCTGTCCATGACCGCACAATGGATTCCGTCTCGTCAGTTGACCCATCGTCGACGACGATGACTTCTAGGGGGCGGTAGGATTGGGCCTCGACTGAGTCCAGCGCATCCGTAATGTACTGCGCTCGATTGTACGTAGGAATAATGACAGAAACAATATCCACAACGAAGACCTACACTCCACTCGAAACAGAAGAATAACCCACCTCCACTGACGTCTTACTGACTAAGCCATTCCTAACTACACGACAAAAATGAAGATGGCTGAGTGAGGGCTCGAAGACACCGAGCCAGTTCGGCTTGCATCCGCCAAGAGTTGTTCACCAACTCGCGGAGCCGGTCCAATCCGTACCGGAAGAGGCTCTTGGCCGGGTGTC
>JAHENZ010000190.1 GCA_018609755.1 Salinivenus sp.
AGAGGCCGTGGTTCGGCATGTTCACCTTCGCCAGGAGGCCGCCTGTGGCCTCGGGGGGCACGCGGAGCTGGAGGTTCAGGTCCTCGCCCACGAGCTGGCCGTCGATCGTGTCGTGGACGGTGCCCTGGGCGTCGACGAGCTTAATTTGGATGCGGGAGCCGTCGGCGCAGAAGAGGGTCCGGACCTCAAGACCGACGAGTCCGCCGGGGGCGGCGTCCCGGCGGTCGAAGCGGACGCGCTCGATCTCGGAGGGGAGGGTGAAGACGTGCTTCTCGTCGGTCGAGCCGGTAAACTCAGGCATAGGGGAGGGGAAATGTGTAAGGGAGGAGAAGGAAACAGAAAATGACGTGTACGCCAAAATTAAGCTAATAGGGTTGAGAGCAAAGTGTCAATTCGGGGCTCGGGTGGTTCCGGTGGTCCGTAATTCACGCTCGTTGGCAGACCCAGATTGAAAGGGACGGGTCACCGAGAGTGTGGACGAGTATTTGCGTTGTGGATCGGACGGGGAAAGAGACCCCGGAGGCAGGTCGTCATTCGTGGAGTGAGGGCATTTCTCCGTCTTCATCATTCAGACGCCTGCTTTCGAACCTAACCCGCTGCAGGGTCGTACGATCGCACCCACGATAGAAACACCCCTTGATGTTCACCACCGATCTGAAAGACCGGTCCGAGCGCAGACGACTGGGTCGGAAAGCCCGGGCCTACCTGGTCCACATCTTCACGGCCTCGGGGGTGGCCTTTGCGTTTTTGGCGATGGCCGAGGTGGTGCAAAGCAATCTCGATCCACGCTGGGTCTTTGGGTGGCTTGCACTTGCGGTTATCATCGATGCGGCGGACGGTCCGCTGGCCCGGGCGTGGGACGTGGAGAGTCACGCTCCTCGCATCATGGGGGGCACCATCGATCTCATCGTCGACTACCTGACGTTTACGTTCATTCCGCTGATTCTCGTCTGGCGGATGGACTGGCTCCCCGGGTGGGACGGCCTCTGGGTCACGCTCGTGATGGTGGCCAGCCTGTTCGGGTTCGCCAATACCTCGGCCAAGGAGGCAGAGGAAGGCTTCTTCCTCGGGTTCCCGTCGCTCTGGAACGTGGTGGCCTACTACATCGGCTTCATCGCCGTCGAGTACGGTATGGTGGGACGCTACGCGTCGCTGGGGGTTCTTTTCGTGCTGACGGTGCTCACGCTCGTGCCGGTCCGGTTCGTATACCCGAATCGGGTCGACATGCCGTGGCGGGCCGTCGTCACCGTCGGCGGAGTCTTGTGGCTGGTCGTGCTCCTGGCCTTGCTTCCAACGTTTCCGACACTTCCGGCGTGGGGCGGCGAGTGGGTCTTGTGGGCCTCCGTCGTCTTTCCGGCGTTCTACTTCGGGCTTTCCGGCTGGCTGGACTGGACGGAGTGGCGAGACTGAGCCGGTGCAGCGTCCTCCGTCGCTGCGGCGTCGTCCGTAAAGTCAATCCCAAAGCGGCGACAGGTGTCCCGAGCGGCGGCCCGGACGGCCGGATGCTCGTGATGGGTGTTCGCTCGAAGCGCCTCCGTGGGCATCGACGAAACGTCGTTCCAGAGCGCCGGCGTTGCGGACGGGTCGGTCGAGGAGCTTGAAGGGGCGTCTGCAGATGTCGCCCCCGCCATCGCACACGCGGCCCGTCGGGCTGGAACGGGACTCTCCGACAAGTGAGAGGTGACGAGCGACGCGATCTCGGGGCCGAGAGGGGCCACGAGCGTCCGGAGACTGGCGATTGGGTACTCGTACCCGCCCGATGCGGATGTTGGAGGGGAATCGGAGTGCAAGAGTTCGAAGAGCGTTTTGACGGCTGTATCCCCGGCGAAGATCTGGAGCGATTCGGCCAAGGCAATGTCCGGCGCTGGGGAGTGGCAGAGCGCGCGGCACGCGGTGGCAACGGCCCCATCCCACTCCAGCCAGAGGGCCCACGTTGTCAGTGCGGCACCGCCGAGCGGAGACGCCAGCAGATCGTTCGCCGTCTCTTCGGACGCAGAGTCCCCCCTCGCTTCTGGACAGAACAGGCCCGCTGAGGTGGCAACGGCCCGAATGGATCCATCGTCGACGAGCACGTCGTGGAGTTGAAGGGGGGATCGGTCGGGAGGGGGGAGCGTGGCGAGCGTCGAGAGTATCCGGGTGGCGACTGTGCGGTCGTTCTGCAGGTAGGCCGTCCAGAGCGCTGCGTCCCCCGATACGTGCTTCAGTCCGGTGGCGTGACCGCTGCCATTCGAGAGGTCGAGGCGGAGGGCGGTTCGCGATCGGCGGGGAATGACGACGGTCGCGACCCCGGACTGGAAAGGGGCCGGGATGTCGGTCCGGGCGGGCAGGGCAACGTCCTCGAACGAGACGAGTGGCTGGAGCGAGGAGGGGGTGTAGGGTGGGTCGAGGGCCCAGAGGCCGTCGGTGCCCAACAGCAGGAGGCGCTCGGGATTTGTTGGGGGGCTCCACCCTGCCAGCGGTTGTGCCAGGTCGTCTGCGGCAAAACGAGCGCGGACGTCGAGACCGTTCGCCGCAACCGAAAAGAGAGTATACGTTCCCGTCTCGCCGTCGGAGCAGAGCAACAGATTCCCGTACATCGGATGCGCGTCCGTGAAGGACGAGAGATCGTGCCACCACGCCCAGTCGGAGGCGCCGGACGGGAGAAAACCCACGTGCGTGTCGGCCCCCGCAAGCAGGCCGGACTGCAGTTTGAACCCTGAGTCGAGCGCCGTGGGAGCCGACGACAACTGAAGCCACTCCTCGTCGGGGCGCCACAGGTACGCCGAGGCTCCGGTCCAGGTACAGAGCTCACGTCCGAACGCACGGGCGCCGGTAAATTCTTCTACCCCAGAAGGACGGGTGTAGGTCATGGGTCAAGGCATCGACGTGAAGGGAAGAACGTACCACTCCGCAAAGCAAACGTGACGCGTGCTCGAACCTACTGAAAGCTGCGCGGCAAGGTTCAGTGAGACGAACGGAGGTCCCTCGCTTCCGGTCGAACCCTTGGGGCCAGAATGGGACTTACACTGTGATCTCGATCCGATTGCCGTCGGGGTCGCACACGACGCTCTCGTAGTACCCGTCGCCCGTCCAACGCGGCTCTCCCCGCACCGGGTATCCATCGTCCCGGAGTCGCTCCGTGAGCGTATCCACCGCATGTTCGGACCCTACGGACACAGCGATGTGGGCGTAGCCGGCGGGGGGGCGTGGGTCGGACGACGGGTCCACGTTGGGGGTGTGCATCAATTCCAGGCGCGTCCCGGACTCAAACTCAAGGAAGTACGACGAAAAGTCTTTCTCCGGGTTGACGTACTTTTCGCCGGCCGACACGTCAAAGTAGCGCTCGTAAAACGTGCGGACTCGTTCGAGGTCGGGCGTCCAGAGGGCGACGTGCTCAATTTTTGGCATGAGGAACGGAAGAGGAACCGAGTTGAAGGGATGATTGCGGTGATCGAGGGCGAAAGGGGCGAGCGCTTCATCTGCGCGCTCCACCAGAAGCCTCGGTGTACTCAATCGCTGCTCCCAGCTCATCGTCCGGCCACCGGTCCGAACGGGGACTGCTGCAAGCGGCTGGGATCGCGGAGATCATTGCGAAAATAA
>JAHENZ010000191.1 GCA_018609755.1 Salinivenus sp.
ACATCTCCCTCGGGGACATTCAGGCGGACTGTTGAGGACGTTACGACCTCTTTCGTCCTCGGAGAAACTGTCCCCCTCCGATTAAGTTGATGATCCCGCACGTTCCTACTAAACGCAACGAAACAGCGCCATGGCCAGCGTCGACGACTTCATGCAGTTCAGTCAAGGCCTTTCGTCCCTACCGAGCGGTCTCGGTTCGGGAGAAAGCGGAGATCAGCCGACGGGGGGCCTTGTACCGAAGGTCGTCGAACAAACGACCCGGGGAGAACGGGCCTACGACATCTTCAGCCGTTTGCTCAAGGAGCGCATTGTGTTCGTGGGCACCCCGATCAACGACCAGATTGCCAACCTGACGGTGGCACAGCTCCTGTATCTGGACAGCGAAAGCTCGGAAAAGCCCATCCAGATGTACGTCAACTCGCCGGGCGGTGTCATCTACAGCGGTCTCGGCGTGTACGACACCATGCAGTACGTGGGCTCGCCCGTGTCCACCATCTGTGTGGGTGTGGCCGCATCGATGGGAGCCGTTCTGATGGCGGCCGGTGCGGACGGCCAGCGCGCCGCCCTCCCCAACGCCCGCATCATGATCCACCAGCCGATGGGGGGAACGCAGGGGCAAGCCTCCGACATCCAGATTCAAGCAGAGGAGGTGGGATGGCTGAAGAAGCGCCTCTACCAGATTCTGGCCCATCATACCGACCAGAGCTACGAGCAGGTCGAGAAGGATGCGGATCGCAATTTCTGGATGAGTGCAGAAGAGGCCAAGGAGTACGGGCTGGTGGATAACATCCTCGACGCCGACAAGCTGGATCAGTTCAAGGCGTTACGCGGAAACGGTGCGGTCGACGGAGAGGACGAGTAGCGCCCCCGTGTCGGCTTTCCGACCTCCGGGCCCCGGCGGTACGGACCGGGAATCACGCCAACTTCGTTGATTTGCACGCCGGCTCTGGGCTATCATGGAGGTGATGAAGCGGATCTCGTCTTCCCTCGATTTCGCCCGTCCCCTCGCCCATGACCGACGCGTCCAATACCCTCAAGACCACCCCGCTGCACGACGTTCACGAGGACCTCGGGGCCCGCATGATGGGATTCGGGGGCTTCGACATGCCGGTGCAGTACAGCAGCATCATTGAAGAACACATGGCCGTCCGCGAAGACGCGGGCCTCTTCGACGTGAGCCACATGGGCGAGTTGCTCGTCTCCGGCCCCGACGCCCTGCCCCTCATCCAGCGGCTCGTGACGAACGATGCCAGCAAGCTCTACGACGGGCGGGCGATGTATACGGTGATGTGTACACCCGAGGGCGGAATCATCGACGACCTCATCGTCTACCGACGGGCGGAAAACCATTATCTGCTCGTCCTAAATGCGGCCAATGTGGAGCGGGACGTGGAGTGGGTCCGCGAGCACAATACCGATGGGGCCACCCTCAACGACATCTCCGACGAGACGGCCTTGCTGGCCCTCCAGGGCCCCCGCTCCCTTGAGATTGCCCAACCGTTTCTCGACCGGGACCTCGCGGATCTCAAATTTTATCACTTCTGGGACGAAAGCGGTGTGCTCGGCTGTGAGAACATCATCGTGTCCCGCACCGGCTATACGGGCGAGGTCGGCCTGGAGCTTTACGTTTCCGCCGAGAACGCGGCGCACGTGTGGAATACGCTTCTCGACGCTGGGGAGGACGCAGGATTGTTGCCGGCGGGCCTGGGGGCGCGCGACACCCTCCGCCTCGAAGCTGGACTCTGCCTTCACGGGAACGACATTTCCGAGCAGACCAATCCGTACGAGGCGGGCCTCGGCTGGCTCGTAAAACTCGAAAAGGGCGAGTTCGTCGGACGAGACGCCCTCAAGTCCATCCACGACGAGGGCCCTTCTCGCCGGCTCGTGGGCTTCGTGGCTGCCGAACGGGGGATTCCGCGCCACGACCACGTCATTCAGTCCCCCGACGGAGAAACGATCGGCAGCGTGACGAGCGGGACGCAGTCGCCGGTGCTCGACGCCGGGATCGGTCTCGGCTACGTCCCCAACAAGCCCGCATACACCGAGCCGGGGCAGTCCCTCCGCATTGCCAGTCGACGCCGAACGTTTGAGGTCACCGTAAAGGAGCCTCCCCTACACAAAGACGACCAGTAGTCAATACAGGTGCAGAGCGGGGGTAGAGCACAGTCCGTCTCATCTCCGCCTCCTCTCTCAAGTGTACCTTCCGACGGAGGTCACGTGCTGGCGGAGTTCGCCTCCGCATTTTTGGTTGCCTTACGAACCATCCTTTCGAAATGGACGCCGAAGTCTTTCTTACCTATTCCAGCGTGTCCGAGGACGACGTGCGGGACCGAACCGTAGTCGTCATCGACGTGCTCCGCGCCTGCTCCACCATTGCAACGGCGCTTCACAACGGGGCCCGGGCGGTCATGCCGGTACAAGACATGGCCGAGGCCGGCAAAATTGCGAGCAACCTGGATCCGGACGTGTACCGCCTTGGGGGAGAACGCGGCGGAGAAATGATTGACGGCTATCACCTCGGAAACTCCCCGCCGGAGTACACACAGGAGGAGGTAAAGGATCGGGACGTGATTCTCAACACCACCAATGGGACGCAGGCGCTTGCCCGTGCGAAAGCAGCAAAGCACCTCGTGGCAGCCTCGTTTCTGAATGCTGGTCGCGTGGTAGACTTTGTGCGCGAGGTGGACGATGAAGTCACCATCGTTTGTGCCGGACAGCAGAACCGGCTCGCCCTCGAAGACGCCCTCTGCGCCGGTCTTTTGCTCGACCGTCTGTGGGAGCACGAGGAGCCGGACGTCGTGACCGACTCTGCCCACACGGCATTTACCCTCTATCATACGGACCGAGACGACCTCTCGTCTGCCCTCCGCCGCGCCAATCACGCCGAATGGTTGACCCGGAAGGGCTTTGGCGAGGACCTGGACTATTGCTTTCGGATTGATCCCCTCCCGGTACTCCCCTACTATACTGAAAATCGGCTCGTCCGCTACGAGCAGGTATCGGAGTGACTGCCCTTGATAACCAGTCGGAGGAGAGGGTCGAGCATCGACAGTGAGAAATCGGCTCTGCAATTGTCGAGAGCGGCACGAAGACGGACGACGAAGCTCCGTCCACAGCTGCTGTCGTTCCCCCACGGCAATCGTATCTTGGCTGGTAGACCAGATGTGCCTTTCATGCGCCCCCTTGGGCGATGCCCAAGATGCACGAGCGTCAACGCCCATACTCACACACATTCCCGCACAAACGACAGATGCACGGCAGACGAGTCCCCACCGCTCAGGCAACGTCTGGACGTACGACTGCCCAGTCCCCCTCTGAGGGATTGCAACTTTGCCGCATCAAGACCACCTTATAAGCGTGCACCTGTAACATGAGGTGCACATGTTCATCGTCCTCGCAAGTCCGAACCGGACTTGCTCTCGTGCCGTTTTAGATCTGGTATGGCCTCTTCCAGCTCCACAAAAGCAACGAGCATGTCTCCCGTCATTTCCACGCGTCGGAAATGGGAGGTCCTGGGACTCGTGCTCATGGTGCTGGCCCTGCTGCTCTCTCTGGCGTTTCTGACCTACGCTCCTGCCGACGACTCGATCGCACGGTCGGCCCCGCTCGCAGAGGCCCTCCTGAATCCCAGCGAGTATCCCCCCGTGCAGAACGCCCTCGGCCTACTGGGCGCTGAGCTGGCCCGCACGCTCGTCCCGGGCTTTCTGGGATACAGCATCCTCGTCTTCAGTCTCGCCCTCATGGTGTGGGGATACGCGATCTTTCGACACTGGTCCCTGCGGCCGTTGCTGTATCCTACCGGTCTTGCCCTGGTGTCCGCGTTTGTCGTCGCGGGTTTCGTCGGCTGGGTTGCTCATACCCTGCAAGCCGATCTGGTGCGTTGGGCCGGCGCCGTGGGCATGGGCATGGCGGGCTGGATGCAGGGCGTCTTCGGCCCCCCAGGCTCGCTAATCCTGCTGCTTCTGGCCGTGGCGGTGATGCTTCTTCTGGTGGTAGACCACGACGTTCAGCGATCGATCGACCGGGTCATCGACGCCCTCCATCAGATCGAGGCCAAGATCCAGTCCTGGCTCACGGCCTGGCGCGAGCGACGGGCCCGCAAGAAAGCGGAAGCCCAACGCACGACCGAAACGAAGACGGAGAAAACGAACACACAGGACCCGTCCTCGACCGAACCGGAGCAGGCAGCAACTGAGGCCGAGCCGTCGGGAAACGTGGCTTCCGAGAACACTACGACGGAGGACTCGTCGGCCTCTGCATCGTCGGACGTTCAAGGCCAGCCCTCATCGGCGGCGGACGACGCAAAGCCCGAGCGGTCCGAGTCCTCTACCGAACCCGCCCCCCCGGCGTCAGAGCCCGACGACACGGACGAGGCTCCCTCGTCCCCCTCTCGCCCCATCACCATTCAAGTGCCGGACACCGTGGGAGACGGTCGTCCGCTCCGCCGCAACGACCTCTTCCGGGGCCGCCTGCGAAATCGGAACGAGGCGTCGGAGGGAGACGAGGAGGTCCCCACTGATGACCTCGACCTTGAGGAGTTGGAAGAGGAGTTTGGAGAGGCATTGGAGGAGGTGTCCGATGAAATGTCCGATCTGGACGAGCCTGCGGCCCGAAGCGACACGGAGTCCGCCGCCGACCGACCCGCTGCCTCTCCCGAATCGTCCTCTTCTGACGAGTCTTCTCCAGCGTCCTCCCCGGAGAGATCTTCTTCCCCCGAGGCTACAAAGGAGTCCGACTCGCCCCCGACGAGCGAGCCCGCCCCTGAACCGAAGACCGAGCCTTCTGCCGAAGCGGAGGAGCCCGACGACGCTCCATCCGACCAGGAGCCCGACGACGACTCTCCCCCGGCCGACGACGTGGAGCTCACCGTGAAGGAGCGAGTGGAGGAGGAAAAGGCCGAGGAGATCGAGCGGCCTGCGGACACGCCCGAGCAGGTGGAGTACGAATCTCCCCCCCTCGACCTCCTCGACGAGTCGACGGACACGGACCCGACCGTCGACCGTGAGGAGCTCGAAACGAACAAGCGTATTATCCTCGACAAGCTCGACACGTACAACGTCGAGGTCGACGACATCAGTGCGGTCGTGGGACCCACCGTTACGCGCTACGAGCTGACCCCAGCGCCGGGGGTGAAAGTGAGCCGCATCAAGTCGCTCGAAGACGACCTGGCGATGGCCCTTGCGGCCCCCAGCGTCCGCATGATGGCACCGATTCCGGGCAAGTCGGCCGTCGGCGTCGAGATTCCGAACAGCAATCGGGAGCTGGTGCGGCTCCGCGAAGTTCTAGGAACTGCCAAATTCCGGGACACGGACATGACGCTGCCCATTGCGATGGGCAAGACGATTGAGGGGGAGGTCTTTTTGTCCGACCTGACGAAGATGCCGCACCTGCTCATCGCTGGCGCCACAGGCTCCGGAAAGTCGGTAGGCCTCAACTCCCTGATCACCGGGCTCATCTACGCCTGCCACCCAATGAACCTGCGGTTCGTGATTATCGATCCGAAGAAGATCGAGCTGCAGCAGTACACGGCCCTCGAAACCCAGTTTGTGGCCCAGCCGCAGGACGTCGACCAGACGGTCATCACCGACATCGAAGAGGCCTCCGGGGTGCTCAAGAGTGTGGAGAAGGAGATGGAGGAACGCTACGACCTCCTCTCCGAGGCGAGCGTACGCGGCATCGACGGATACAACGAAAAGTTTAAGGCTGGTGAGCTCTCGCCGGAGGACGGGCACCGACACATGCCGTACATCGTGGTGGTCGTCGACGAGCTGGCCGACCTCATGATGGCAGTGGGGGACGACATTGAAGGCCCGATCTCCCGTCTCGCGCAGATGGCCCGCGCCGTGGGCATCCACCTCATCCTGGCCACGCAGCGGCCGTCCGTGGACGTCATTACGGGAGTCATCAAGGCCAACTTTCCGTCCCGCATCGCCTACGAAGTGGCCTCGATGGCCGACTCGCGCACCATCCTCGATCAGGGCGGGGCTGAAGGTCTCGTGGGGAATGGCGACATGCTCTTCCTCAGCGGCAGCGACATGCGGCGCCTGCAGGGGCCCTTCGTCAGCGTCGAGGAGGTGGAAGACGTGGTCGACTTCGTGTCGGAGCAGCCGGGGGTTACG
>JAHENZ010000192.1 GCA_018609755.1 Salinivenus sp.
GGACGGGCAAACGCCCATTGCGCTCCAGTGGACCGTCGAGTCGACGGATTCGGCCCAGCCTGAAGACGAGAGCGCCCCTCCGTCCCGACACGTCCCCGCCTCTCTGGAGAAAAGCGAACATGAGGCGTGGTTCGAGGACCTTTCGCCCGAGGAGCAGAAGGGCGTGATCGAAGAGGCTCGGGGACGAGCAAAAAAGAGCGGATATACCGAGGACCGTCCCCGCTCTTTCTCAGCGGGCGTGATGCAGATGATCAGTCGGATCTACAAGGAGCGAGCTCGTTGAGGCGTTCCTTTCGGTGATTCGTGTATTTCAGAGAGGAATTGGGAATTACTTGTGGTGCCCTCTCGGGAATACGCGCCCGTCGAATCGATAAGTCATTGACTCACGGGTTCTTCTGAGGCCAAAGTGGGACAGAAATACGGCCGGAGTGCAACAGAATCACAGCGTCGAGAACCCGAGGTGTAGCCGCAGTGAGGCTGAGACAGAAAACGAATGGGACTGTCGCACTGGTGATTGAAAAGAGCCCTCGGGCTTTGGAAGGCGGGGTGGTTGCCGCGACCTAAGGCGATGTGTTCTGAAAACAGTTTCGCGGAAGGGCGCGCGCTTTAAGGTATTATACGTTTATCACATTACAGGATCGCGCAATCGTCTGGCAGTCAATGTCTTACAGGGATTGGGTGTGACATAATCGGTGCCCGGGTACGACATAATCGGTGCGAGGGTGTGACAAAATCGGTGCCTGGGTACGACATAATCGGTGTGAGATAAAAAAGGGGTGTGACAAAATCGGTGTCTCGTGATTGGAGGATTTTTCGTAGCTTAGAAGGTCTAACATCCCTTGTGCGGTGGGTGTGATAGAGGTTGGTCGTAGAACGACACTGCAGGGGGTGTGACAAAATCGGTGTCTCCGTGGACATACTCGCGTTCATGCTATATCATCGGGGCACCGTGTCCGCATCTGCAAGGCACAGTAGACCTTGCACCATTTTCCCTCCTCGTGCCGATGAGTTCTGACGCGCGCCAAGTCGTCAAGCACAATGATCTCGTGAAGGCCCGTTCGAACCTGTCGAAGGTTGAACATCGGGTTATTGCGATGCTCATTGCTCAACTCGACCGCGACGACGAGTCCTTTGACCTTCAGCGGATCCGGATTCGGGACATCATTGAGAAGTCGAAGAGTTCGTCTCAGGATCTCTACAGCCGGGGAAAAGAGATTTGCCAGCGGCTTCTCAACCAGCAGATCCATATTCAAACCGAGGAAGACGGGACCCGCGTCTACGAGGGATACAATGCGCTCGACAAGATCCGCTACGTAGAGGGAGATGGCTGCATCGAGGCGCGGTTCAACGACAGCATGAAGCCTTTTCTCCTCGAGCTGAAGCGGCGCTTTACGATTTATCAGCTTGAGGCATTTATGCAGCTGGGATCGCGGTACTCGATGCGGATCTACGAACTTCTCAAGATGAGGGAGGATCTCCGGTGGATGCGGATACCGATTCGGCAGCTTCGCGAGCTTCTCTCGTGCGAGGATAAGTACTCCCGGTTCGGAGACTTCCGCCGCCGGGTCATTGACCGGGCCCAATCCGAGATCGAAGAGTCTACCGATATGTCCTTTACCTACAAGGTGGAGCGCGAAGGGCAATCGCCTGTGCGGATCAACTTCATGATTGCCCCCGAGGACGAACGTGCCTCCGAGATCCGCCCCGTCGAAGCGACGCAAAACGGAGGCCCACAGGACATTGGCGTCGAAGTAGGGGAGGACGGGGGAGAAGAAAGGGATGAGGGTATTCAGTTCAATCCATACGCGACGGTTCTCTCTGGACTCACGCAGAAAGAGCTCTCGGGCATATCCGAAGAAGAGATTCGCGCCGCCATCGACGAGGGAAAGGAGGCTGCTCAGGCCCACAACCCGTCCCGATCGTCCGCTGTACAGGTGGCCGAGGCCGTCCGGCTCGCGCTGCGGGGGTTAAGAAGCGATTGACGCCGGAAGGGACGTTCGGAGGCGGTGTCTGCTACGGGGAAATCGACGATAGAACGAAAGATGAGGTCATTTCCGACGCCGTCATTAGAGACTTGGGCACGTGCGACCGGAGAGGAACTTCCTCCAAGGGAGGCGTCGCGCGCGACGCGCGCTATTATTACATTATAAACATTAATACATTATAGGTGAGCGTAAGTCCTTGGCTGACAAGCACTTCTGAAGCACAAGTGCAACAAAAACACAGCGAAACCGGCTCCGAGTGCAACAAAAACACAGCCTAAGTGCAACAAAAACACAGTCCGAGTGCAACAAAAACACAGCCTATCTGCCTCCGAGTGCAACAAAAACACAGTCGTCAGGGGGGAGGGCTTCCTGAAAACCGTCGTAACAGCCGCTGAGGGCATATCGAAGTGCAACAAAAACACAGAACAGGGCGGAATAGAGATCTAAGTGCAACAATTCCACAGTGGACTTTGCCTCTCCACAGGCGTACCTTCTGTGCTCCACATGCTCAGCGACCGAAGAGTCCCGAGCAGTCTATGACTGACCAGTTTCCTCTCGAGATCGGCGCAGACCCGAAGACGGTGGTGGCCAAGTCCAATGACCTAGTTCGTGGGCGCCACGACTTTTCGACGCTGGAGCAGCGTATCTTCGTGGCCATGGTGGCACAGTTGAATCGGGAAACTGAATTTCCCGTCGTCGAGATTCCGCTCGGGGAGGTGTGCGAACTCTCAGGTACTGACAAGAGCAACCTCTACCGCGAGGCGCAGCGGCTCTGCGACACTCTGGCCGGCCGAACGATCGGGGTCCATGACACGACCGATGAAGAGGGCACTCCCCGATACACTTCGTATCCGTGCTTTCGGTTCTGCCGCCACGTGAAAGGGACCGGTGTCATACAGGCCAAATTCAGCGACGAGCTCAAGCCGTACTTGCTACAGCTCAAGAAGAGGTTCACCCTCTACCTACTGAAGGTCTTCCTCCGCCTGCGATCGAAGTACTCAACTCAGATCTACGAACTCATGAAAATGCGGCAGGGGGTCTCACGACTAGAGATGTCGGTCAAGGAGTTCCGGCGCAAGTTGGGGCTGGAGGACAAGTATTCTCGGTTTTCCTCCCTCCGGACACGCGTGATCGATCAAGCGCAGGAAGAGCTCCGCGAGAAAGCAGACGTGTACTTCACCTACCGGATTCGACGAGAAGGTCGCACCCCGAAACGACTGGAGTTTTTTATCAAAGAGAACGAGGACGTGATTGAGAATCTTCAGGAGGAGGTCTCCTCTCTCGAGGAGGATCACGAGTCTCAGGGACTTCCAGGTGGGGGGCAAGAAACGTCCCCCCCCTCTGAGATGGGACCAAAATCGGTCGACGCGAAGAAACTCTTTTTGTCAGATCGGACGCAGGAGGAAATCGATGATCTCTCCGACCCGGACGTGGATCGTCTTTACGAGATCGCCCGCGAGGCGATCGAGGATGCTCATGGAGACGCGTCGGACACGTACCTCGAGTCGATGACGGCCCAAAAGATGGAGGCGATTTGGAGTGGAACGTGAGTTTCCTCGTGCAGTCCCGCCTGCAACCGAACGCCGCGCACCGCTCCCACGGGGATCCGGCAGGCAGCCAACGGCTCACCTCTGCAGCTTCTCGGTCGCGCTACGAACGACGTGCTCCGCAGCAGTAGCGGCATCTGCCTCGGGGGGAACGGCCGACGCGGCCTCCCGACTGTCCTGAAGGGCAGATCGGACGGTCGATCGGCTGATGTCGTCGAGGGTGTCTTGCCCGAGACGGGACAGGATGGAGGCGTAGAGGTTATATTGATTCTCAGCCGTTCGGAGAAGCTGCTCGGGGGAGGTCGACGAGACGGACGCTGAGCCGTTGGAGACCGTGCCGCCGGATCCGTGTTCGTCCCGCTGGGTCCCATTCGTCTCCTTCTGGTCCCCAGCGGGGGCCCCTTCGCGCTCCACCAGCGGCGGCGTTCCGTCCTCCCGGTTCCGATGGATTAAGAACCGGGCCCGCACGGGAGTCCGCCCGTTCCGCTCGATCACGTAGGTGTAGTAGGCGTCGCAGGTCTCCTTGATCTCGGTCCGCGCCCGTTCGAGCACGTGCCGCCGAAAGTCGGAAAAGCGCTCATAGGTGTGTTCGCAGCAGAGCACCTCGCGGAGCTCCTCGACCGAGAGGCACAGGTGGCGCAGGCCCTCCCGCATCTTGATGAGCTCATACATCCGCATCGAGTGCTGGGAGCTCAGCTGCATGAAGTTTTGCAGCCGGTACATCGTAAACTGCCGCTTTAGCTGCAGCAGGAAGGGCTTCATGTCGTCGTTAAACTTGGCCTCGATGTAGCCGGACCCCTCCACGTAGCGGCAGGTGGAAAGGCAGTTGTAGCCCTGGTACATGCGCCGCCCATCGTCCGTGCGGGTGCGCACGTGGACCTTCTGGTTCAGCAGCTTCCGGCAGACCTCCTCGGCGCGGTTGTAGATGTCCCGCGAGGAGGTTTGGGACATGTCCATCAGGTCACTGATGTGCACCCGCTGCATCTCGAAGGCATCATCCTCGCGCTTCAGTTGGGCCACCAGCATGGCCACCACGCGGTGCTCCAGCTTCGTCCAGTTGATGCGGCCGCGGATGAGCTGGTTGGCCTTCACGACAATGTCGTCCGTGTCGCGGGTGGCCTCGTCGGAGCCCCGAGGCGGAGCCGAAGAGGAACTGGGGGAGGGCTCCGCAGCGGCTGAAGGGGAAGACATTACGTGGGAAGGAGAACGTTCAAGAACGAGCGGCACGGCTGACAACGAAAGGGGTTGCTTCGCTTCCGCATGTAGGCAGCAGCGTATTCACGTGCAGCAAGTTATAATTGAGACGAGTGACCAGCAAGGAATTGAGGAGCCTCCGTCCAAGCCGGAAGTCCTGTATGCTTTTTCTCATGCTTTCTCCAATACACCTCTACCCTACAGGAGCATCTATAGAGGCGTCTACGAAAGAATCGGGAGACGAGAGTGGCAAACGGGGGACAGTCCACTCTGGGGAAGGCACGTGCGACCGAACGACGGCGAGAGGTGAGAAGGGATTACAAGGACCGTTTCCCGATCTCTTCGCACTTCCGTGCCCGCGGTTTCGGGGCTCGAATCGCCCCTGAGCGCCGGGAGAGGGCAACACAGAGAAAAGCCCCCATGTTTTCCCGATCGTTTCGTACTTCTTACAGAGGGTTTTTTCGTTTATTCAAAAGGAGAACTAGTCCCGATTCCTTCGCACTTATGTACCGATTTGTTCGTACGAGTGTACCGATTTCCTCGTACTCCGACCCCAATTCGTTCGTGGTTTCGTTTCGGTCTGCGTGGTGCCCGTGATAAAGCCGCCTGGAAGCCTGTGCACCGGGCTGCAAGCGGAAAAACGCCCCTCTACAATGCGAGCGAATCGGGAAGAACAAACAGGCAATCTGAATTTTATGGCCCATAGACTACGAACAAATCGGGACAAGACATTGGGTATCATCAAATCTGCGAATCTTGTGGTTGACTTTCAGGGGTCGGTCCGTTAGTCTCCCGAATGTGCTTTCGCACCTTCCTACGGGAGGTCTCTCCATCTGTATCGGAGAAGACCGAACCTTTCTCGGGAGCACTGCGAAACCATCACCCGTTGGCTACACAAGTCGACCGTGCCTTTTCCTATGGGAACGAGTACCGATTCTTCCCCGACGATCCAGACGCCTTCGCATCAATTCGCAGCAACAGATATGAACGTGCAAAAACTGATACGCACTGCACTTTTTTCGGTCTTTGCTCTACTCCTTGCCGGGAGCCTCGCGACCGTCCACGCCCAAGAAGAGGTGACAGTAAACCAGGACGGGAACGCGGATGAGTTCACCATACAGGATGGGCTCAGCACACTGGATACCGAGGTTTCCAACAACTCGAACACCGATGCAGGCGTCCTGATCGTCACTGCTGGAGACCATGTAAACCAGACGCAGGACGGGAATATTGCCGTTGGATCTTCTGGTGCAACCCCTAACATCGGCGACCTGACCATCAGGGTCGTGCGTGACCAAAGCAGCAGTACGGACCGGCTGTCCGTCGAGAGCCTCGATCTTACCGGGGGTACAGACGTGACTGTAGAGTCCGACGGGAACGGGTTCCTGCGAATCGTCGACGCAAGCCCCAACGGGAGCAATCCGAATGACCTTGATCTCAATGACGGAACCCTCACTGTCGACGCGACGGATGCTCTCCGCCTTGAGGGGGGCGCCAAGGTTTTCCGAACCGCCGATGGGGATGTATCCAGTAATGCTCCGACCTTTCAGGGAGACATAAACTTGGAGTTCGACACGTCGGGTGGTGACATCGAAGCTGGCCCTGAAACCCCGACTCAGATGGGGGGCGACGTCACTGTTTCTGGAGGGAATACGGTCACCTTTCCGGAGAACATAGAGGGAAGCGATCTCGACTTGAGCTCGGGGAGCATCAGTGCAGAAGGGGATGCTAGCTTTGCAACCATTTCCAGTGGAATCCCGAGCGGAAGTGACTTGACCGTTGCGGGCACGCTCACCATCAGCAGCGGAAGTCTGACCGGTACAGAAAGTGTCGACGGGTCCATCAACGGAGGCGACACGACGGGTGACCTCGCGCTTTCAGACGTCAATCAGTCGATCGAGGTCGATGGGGGAAGCATTGACTTCGGAACCGTCACGACCTCGCTGGACAACACGCCTGGTTTTCCCTTCACGCTGATCGCGGACGCCAACAACGCAGGCACGGTCAACATCGGCACCCTTGAGGTGAACCCAGTGGCCGATGATGACACAAGTCCCAACGATTACCGTGCTGAGATTGACGCAGGGTTTTCGGGCAGCGACTTCACAATTAGTACCGTCAGTGTGGGCACAGCCACTGATGGGAACGACAACACCGACGAGACGCTCGTCAACGTTCTGAATGACAACGGAGGTAGCGTTACCGTTGGGGGAACCCTCAATTACGTCAATAACAACTCGTCCGGGGGAGCTGAATCATCGATGACTCTGACAGGAGGAACGGTGACGGCGACCAACCTGCCCGGCGGTGCCACTACAGGCATAGACAACGACGGCGACGGTACCATCACGATTTCCGGCGACGTGGACTACTCTTTCGCTGGAACGGTCGCGAACAGTGGTGGATCGCAGAGTGGCGGTACCGGAGAAATTGAGATCAACTCCAGTGCTACGTTCACGATCGATGATACCGACAACGGGGGAACGAGCGACAACGCAATTTCCAATGGGGGAGCCGGTGTGAGTGGCTCGGGCACGCTCGATCTTTCGGGAGACTCCGGGGACGACTTCACTATCATCACGTCTGGGGTAAACGTTCTTCCCAACGTAGTCGCGAACGTGGAGACGACCATTAACGACGATGGAGGTGGATCCAACCTCGAAATTGCGGGCCTGACGGCAAACGCGAAGGTTACACTGGGTAACAGTTCCGCCAACAGTCTTGCAAACATTGGTGGCGAGCTCACTGCCAACGCCGAGGTAGACGCCACTGCGGGTGACATTGATGTCCAAGACGGTACGATCGGAGAGTCTGGAACCCTGAATGTTGATGACCCTGTCAGGTTGACCGTTAAGAGAGACTTGACGGTGGCGGAGCAGGGCGTCTTGGCTCTGGACGCAAACGATGATGGAACGGGCGGTGAGCTCCTGTTCGATTCCAGCCAGGACGGAGTGTTCGAAACGAGCACCCTTCGCACCCTGACGGGTACGGTCGCCGTCGACAAGCCGAACTCGTCGCTGAGAATGCCGGAGGCCCTGGAGGTACAGGGCGACTTCTCGATAATCAATCCGCAGTCTCAGTTCATCGAGACGACGTTCATTCTCGAGGACAACCTGATCATGAACGGGTCGGGCACCTTCACAATTGGAGATGACACCGACCTGGACGGAGGAAGCCGCTCTGGCGGAAGTGACATCGAGACCCGGATTTCAGAGGGGCAAGAAACGTTTGTCCTCTTCCGGAGCCAGAATCAGGAAATTGCTGGAACCGACACGCTGGACAACGCCGCGGTGCAAGTCTCCAGCAGTCCTGCGGGACAGGTTGATGTCTCAGACGCAGTGGAGTTTGCCGGAAAGTTCCAGCTCCGCAATGGAGGCCTCAACGTGACCGGCGAGCTCAATCCGGTGGGCGACGAGGCCGAAGTCGTGCGCTTCATGAACGGAGCCAATACGTCGATTGCCGGCGCCTTCAACGCGTCTGGCAACCAGTACGACTTGACCTACACCCGCACGGGTACCCAGAACACCGGCTCGGAGCTCACAGACTCTGTTAGGGACCTTGCCGTGGATGCCGGTGCCCAGCCTGAACTCGTGGCCCAGAGTGCTACGGACATGAGCTACACTGTCAACGGCGTGCTTACCGTCAATGGGACGATCTCGGATGACGGAAGCGATGCAGTGACGCTTGCACTCGACTCGGACACGCTGTCGCACACGATTAACGGTCTCGTAGAAGGCCAGAATAGCCAACCAGTCACCATCGATATCGCCGGAGATGGCGTTACCCTCAACGGAGGTACTGGCGAAGGTGGCGACGACGCCGTCGTTGAAAATGTGCTGGTGAGCGGAGATGAGGCCACCATCGATGGAGTGCAGCAAATCCGAGGCACCCTCGACATAGATGGAGGAAGCCTCGAGCTCGGTCTTGCCGATATCGGAAACGCAGGTACCGGCACGGACCAGGGCGTATCCGGGGAAGTAACGGTGAGCGACAGCCTGTCGCTGGCCTCCGATGTGGAAGTAACCTCTTCCTCCGGAATCAACGACGTGGATGTCGGAAGCTCTGGCACAATCAACTTCAACACGTACGATCTTGAGTTGTCCGGAGACGGAGCAGACTTCGATGGCGACGGCGATGCGCAGTACTTTGCCGCCGAGGAGGATGGCGGCGCGCTCATATTCAACGACGGAACTTCAGGCGGGTCCATCCAGACGTTTGCGACCGCCGGAGAAGCCGTGCCAAACGTCACGGTCGAGGAGGAGATTGACCTTGACGAAAATGTCGCTACCGACGTGCTCCTCGACGCGAATGCTGCGATCAATCTTGGAGGCAACGACTTCGAGTTCAGCGGAGACGTCGAGCTCGACGCTAACGTCAATGCCGGCACCGGGATCTTCCGGGCGCTCGGCACGACGATTACCACCGGTGCAGGCAACTCGATTGACAATCTGGAGGTGGACACCGACACCACTAGTCTCGAGATCCGGACGAGTGACCCGACCACCCCGACGGCGCGCACGTTGACGATCGACGATGAGCTCATCCTGACGAGCGGCACCCTCGATCACTCGATCAATGACGTCGTCGTCAACGGAAACGGCACCGACGACAATGTCGAGTTCACCAGCGGCGAGGTCGTTGCGACGAGCGGTGTTCTCGATCTCGACATTGATGGCACCAACCCGAGCGCAAATACGATAACCGTCACCCCGACGTCAAGCGCAGACGATACGCTGAGCGTCGACAACCTCACCATTTCGGGAGGTACGGGTAGCCCTGCAGAGTTTGGCGACGATGGACTTGACATTGAGGTCCGGAGCGACCTTGTGCTCGACGCCCAATTCGACGGCACGACCGGCGACGGCGATCTCATCGTGGCCGATGGTGTAACCGTCGAACGTCAATCAAACTACACTGCCAGAGACGTTCTGACGGAGGATCCCGCTATTGAGGAAAGCTACAACCTTACCTACAGCGGTAGCACCAGCGACTTCAACAGCGGTCGTGAGCTTACCAATGATGGCGACGCCCTCAATGACCTTGAGATATCAAGTGGCGCCGATGTCTATCTGGAGTCGGGCTCCAATGCTGTAGTCTCGGGGGACGTGACGGTGAACGGTCAGCTGAATCTTGTGAGTGGAGACCTCGACTTTGGTCGGCAGGTCGTCATTGCCGACAGCGCCGAGGTCCGCCGGACACCCAGCGGACAGTTTGCGGACGTCGATGGTAGTGGCGATGTCCCAACCATTGATGCTCCGGGCTTCTACACGCTCATATACGACGGGAATAACAGCAGCTCCCCGACTCCCTTCAACGCGGCCGAAGAGGAATTCCTCACTGATGGCGACATCGCGCTCGTCACCCGCACAGGGAGTGCCGGTGGCCCTACCGATGGAGACGTCGACATTGCCCTCGACCGGACGGTGAAGACACTGACGGTCGAGAATGAGACTGACGACTCTGAAACGTTCATCGGTGACGAATTCACCTCCGGTGGTTCAACCGTCACATCCGGCAACACTCTCACGGTTACCGACTCTGTCGGCGTGGTTGGAGGTGACCTCACCGGCGGCCAGGTCAACATTGAGGGTGCCTTCACCATCGCCGGCGGTGAGGCGGCCGCAAGCTTCGATGTCGAAGGAAATACCCTCATCTCGGATGGAAGTCTCACCGGCGCTCTGACGACTGCTGGAGACGTCGTCGTCGAGCAGACCGGAAGCTTCGGTTCTGCCACCTCCTCCCTTACCTTCGACGGCACCGAGCAGGACCTGACGCTCAATGGTGGTCCCGGCACCGTGAATAGTCTCGCCCTCTCCCAGCAGAACGGCGGAGACGGCCGCGTCTACCTGACGGGCGATGAATTGGTTGTTGCGGGCTCCGCTTCGAATGCCGTCGACTTCAACTCGGGCCTCTTGGTCGTGCCTGACAGTGCCAATGGAGAGCGGGTCGACCCGAGCGAGGTACTCGTCGAGCTCAGTTCGGCGACTGCCGCCGGAAACTTCCCGGGAGCAAGCATTCCGTTCGACCGAAGCGACGTCGATGAAAGTGACCCGAACGACATGAGTCACATCGTGGGTCGCGTACGGGTCGGCGTTCCTGCCGGTGCACCGACCTTCACGCCTCCTGCTGGCGGCCCCGCAGTCACCAGAGGTCGCTTTGAGTTCCCGGTTGGTACCACGGAAGAGTATCGTCCGGGTGCCTTCACCTTCCGAAGTGATGACCCAACGGAAGTCTCCACCGACATTGTCGTCCAGCACGTGCCGACGAACCCGGGCGGCACCGAAGGCTTCCCCATTAACGCGGGTACCGACGACCAGGGCGACCCGGTCACCATCGGCGAGAATTACCCGGACCAGCACTGGTTCGTCAACGCAACGACTGGGCTCGGACCGTCCCAGGAGCTGGACGCGGAGTTCGAAACGGGCTCGGGTGAGTTCGTAAGCGACTTCGAAGATGCGTCTGAGCTTCGCCTCATCCGCCGGTTTGAAGGAAACGCCCAGCAGAACCGGTGGCGTCTGCAGGCAGGCGACGCCGAGGATCCGGGCGACGAGTTCGACAACACCTTGATCCAGCGCAACGGCAAGGAGTTTGCTCGCGTCCAGAGCCGAAGCTCCACCGGCGGAATTACCTCCAACGGTGCCCTCTTCACGGTTGGCATTCCGACCGAGTCGACCGCCCAGCTCTTCGAGGTCGCGGGCTCGATTACGTACCCGACCGTCAGTGACGGCAGCCTGGCCGACGGACGTAGCCTCAGCGGCGTGGCCGTCGAGGTCAGCTCCGCCGATACGACGGTGACCGACACGACCGACGCGGACGGCAACTACCGCGTCACCGGTCTTCCGGCCGGCGACTACGACGTGACCCCGACGGTGTCCGACTCCGTCGACAACGTCTCAACCGCCGACGCCCTGCGCACGGTGCGCGGCTTCGCCGGCATCGATCCGTTCGTCGCGCCGTTCCAGGAGCAGGTGGCAGATGTCAACGACAGCGGCGGCGTCAACGCGACCGACGCCCTGCTGATTGCCCAGTTCGTCCTCGGCAACGTCGACGGGTTTGACGTCGGTGCCTTCGTCACTCAGTCGGCGTCCGTGACCCTCGCGGACGGCAGTGCCACAGGCGTCGACCTCTACGCCGCGGAAGCGGGCGACGTGCGCCTCAACGGCGGCGAGAGCGAAAGCAGTGGCGCGGCCCTCGCCTCGAGCACGATCTCGCCGAAGAGTGGCGTGGGAGCCGCTGCGACGCAGTCCAGCAGCTCGTCCTCGAGCGCTGGTGCAGAGGCCGGCAAGACCTTCGAGGTGCCGGTACAGATCGACCGGAACGCAACGGTCGGTGCGTACCAGATGACGCTCGACTACCCGGCCGACAAGGCTAGCTTCGAAGGCATCAAGGGCACGGCACAGAACGTGCTTACCAACACCTCCGACGGCAGCGTGAAGGTCAGCTGGTTCGACCAGGACGGCGAGTCGGCCCTCGACCTTCGGGACGGGTCCGACCTCGTGACGCTCCAGTTCAAGGCCGCCGACGACGTGGAAGGCGTTGAGTTTGCGCCCAAGGTCACCAGCGGAGAAATCGCCGGTGCGGACGCGACGACACTGTCCGCGGGCGTCGAGGTGCAGGCGGTCCGAATCGGTGCGCCGACACCGGACGAGTTTGCCCTCAACGGCAACTACCCGAACCCGGTGCGGAGCCAGGCAACCATCGACATGGACCTGCCGAGCCGCACGGACGTGACCATTGAGGTCTACAACGTGCTCGGTCAGCGCGTGCAGACCATGGAGCGGACCATGAGCGCCGGCGCGGGACAGACGATCCAGCTCGACGCCTCGAAGTTCGCCTCCGGTCAGTACTTCTACCGGGTCAAGGCCAACCTCGAGGACAAGACCGCTCAGGAGACGGGCCGGATCACCGTCGTGAAGTAACCGCACGCCAAAGACACGGACTTGCCACAGCAGGTCGGGGGACTTCTCCCCCGATCTGCCTGCGGCATTCCATCGCGCGCGGTCTACATTTCTTTTCTTGACGATAGGAACACCAGCCGACTCTCATGAGCCCATCTGCTACTTCCCAGTCTACCACGCTGAAGACCATTGGCATGGCCCTCTCGGGCCTTTTCTTGGCCATGGGCCTGCTGTGGACAGGTCCGGCCGTTGCACAAGACCAGCCGACCGTCTCGATCCAGAGTCAGCAGGCGGAAGCCGGACAGGCAATCGACGTGCCGGTGACCGTGGAAGACTTTAATGGCATCGGGTCCGTTGAGCTAGTCGTGAACTACGACCCGGAGGTCTTGAGCCTTGCGGATAGTGTGGGCTTGATCGAAGGCGCGCCGCGGGACTTCTCGGCGAACGTACCGGAGCCCGGCGAACTTCGAATCAACTGGTTCGACGCGACGGGAGAGAACCCGATCAACTTTGGAGACGGTACGCTCCTCACAATCACGTTCAGCGAGTTTGCCGGCGGAACGAGCGAGGTTACCTTCGGCGACAACAGCGAGCTGGCCGACGAGACGGCCGCCACGATCGATGCCACCTTCGAAGACGGCGTCGTGAGCGGAGAGCTTGCAACCCTCACGGCTGGGTCGATCTCCGATGCGGGATTGAATCAGACCGTCAGCGTGCCCCTGTCGGGGGAAGGACTGCAGAACGTGGGCTCGGCCTCCATCGAACTTGCGTTCAACGACGCGGCCCTCCAGTTCGAGGGCATTGCCAACGACAGCTCGGGGCTTGACCTGCAGGCGAACGCCTCCGAAGGCGTTGTGACGCTCGGTGGATTCAATACCGACGGTACGACCCTCGGCGAGGACTTCGTTGAGCTTCAGTTCAGCTTTCTCGGTGGATCGTCCAACCTCAGCGTCTTGCCCGCCACGGAGATTAGTGACGTTTCGGGCAACGAAATCCAATCGGCGCTCGCCGACGGATCTGTGTCGGGCGACACGCCGACGGTGTCGTTCGCCGATCAGAACGTGCAGCCCGGAGACACGGTGAGCATCGCGGTGCAGGCGAGTGAGCTCCAAGCCCTTGGAGCCGCCTCGGTGGACGTCACCTTCAGCGCTGCGAGCCTCTCGTTCGTCGGGACGGCAAATCCCATCGTCGACGGTCTGCAGGCCGGAAATGAGGAAACGGGCGTGGTGAGTATCGGCTTCTTCAGCACCGACGGCGTGACCCCGGCCGACAACGACGGCAAACTGGTCGACCTCCGCTTTGCGGTGGCCCAGGAGTTTAGTCCGGGCAGTCAGACGACCCTCGGGTTCAACCCCGCGGAAAGCGAGCTCTCGAACACGGACGGAGACACGTACAACACGGCGTTTACGAGCGGCACGGTAACCTCCGTTCCGGAGGAGATTTCCGTTGACGTGACACGGGACTTCGGCGACGCGTCGGTTCAGTCGAATTACGAACTCGTCGCGCTGCCGGGAGACGTGAACGTGGATGTGGCCGAAACAGTCTCCGGCCAGCAAGGGCCCAACTGGCGTGCCTTCCGAGAGCTCGGCGCGACCAACGACGGCGACGCTGGACTCCAAGAGTACGACGGAAGCGACGCCTTCACCTTTCAGGAAGGCCGAGCCTTCTGGGTCATTTCCCAGAACACACTTTCCTTCCAGGGAACCGTCTCACCAACGACGGAGTCGTCGATCTCCCTGCAGGGCGGCTGGAACGCCGTCTCGAACCCGCTGCAGTCGGATCTCGACTGGCAGTCCATTCAGAACGCCAACGGCCTCGACGAGGCCCTCTGGCGCTGGGATGGCGGCTGGGAACAGGTCGACACCTTTAGCTCGGCACAGACGGGTGAAGGATACTACGTCTTCAACAGTGCAGACCTCAGTGCTCTGTCCCTGACGAGTGGGGCCAGCAGCGCCGTGGCCGCAAAGAAGAACGACTCCCAAACGATTGACCTGACGGCTCGCGACGGGGAGGAAGACGGCTCGAGTGTCACGGTCGGCATCGGCAGCGAGACGTCCATCCACCACGCTCCACCCGCCCACTTCTCCAGTCCGAAGACCACCCTCCGGATCCTCGACTCCGACGGCGACAAGAGATACGCCCGGATGGTGAAGCCGGTGGACGGAGAGTCGACCACCTTTAGCCTCATGCTGAGCGGGCAGGAAAACGTGACCGCCACGATCGAGACCAGCGGACTGGACGCTAGCGGACCTGAGGCGGCCGTACTCATTGACGAGTCCGCCGACCAGACGTACGACCTTCGGGAAACGTCCACCGTTTCGATTCCGACCGGGGACGACGGGAAAGCCCGCCTGAGCCTCCAGGTCGGAGCCGCGGACGAGATCCGGCAAATCGCGACCCCGGAGAAGACGCAGCTCCAGGGCAACTACCCGAACCCCTTCTCTCAGCAGACGACCCTTGAACTCGACCTGTCGGAGCAGGCAGACGTGAAGGTGCAGGTGTACAACGTGCTCGGCCAGCAGGTCGCTACCGTCGCGGACGGTCAAATGGACGCCGGCAACCACACCCTCGAGTGGGACGGAAGCTCTCTCCCAAGCGGCGTCTACTTCCTCCGGATGGAAGCCGGAGACGTAACGGACACTCACAAGATCACCGTCGTGCGGTAATTCCACGACGCGGCCGCGATCACGCGACCGGACTCTCTTGACTGAAAAACCTTTTTCTTGA
>JAHENZ010000193.1 GCA_018609755.1 Salinivenus sp.
AGAAGTCGTACTCCTGAAACGGGGCCAGCTTGCGACGGAGCGCCTCAATCGAGCTTTTGTGCGCCCCCGTCTCATCGGCCAATCGCTCGAAGTCGTCGGCGCTCTGCGCCTCCAGGAGCGTCGCGAGCCAGCGGTCGCCGTACTGGTTTTTGAGGAGATAGCTGCTCTCGGCGGCGGTGGCGTTGAGGTTGAGGGTGTCGCGGAGCGGCAGGATGTCGGCCGGCTGGATCTGGTCGGCGTGGAGGTGAACCTCGTGGTCGGGGTTGTGGCCCCGGTCGCGGGTGGTGGAGGGGTCGAGCGAAAAGAGGCTCACCTTGCTCGGAAACAGATCGCGCAACCCCTTCACGAACTGGGCTTGCCCGTCCTCCCCCTCCGCCTGGCTCCCGTAGCCGTACTCGGAGTGCATGTCGAACACGAGGTTCACGGCCCGCCCGGTCACGATCGTCCCCGCCAGCAGCAGGCGCGTGAGAAACGTCTTGCCGGTGCCCGTCTTGCCGAAAATCGCGTTCGAGCGCTCGGCAAACTTCGAGAGGTCAATGCAGACGGGGCTCTCCTCCATCCCGATCGGATGCCCCACGTGAAAGTAGGTGCGGCCGTCCTCCCACATCTCGTCGCCGAACACGCGCGCTACGTCGTCGGCCTCGGCCTGCGCCACGGGCGAGAAGTGGGCCGGAATGGTCTTGACGGATTTCGGCTCTTCGTCCGTGAGCTCCGGATGGTCGGCGTTCGGCATCATGAGCATGGGCTTCAGCTGCACCGTGACGTAGGTGCCGGAGCCCTGCATGACCTCGCGCAGCAGGTCGTCGGATGGATCGGGCGGGTTGAGCAGGATCTGCTCGTTGGCCGCCTCAATCTCCACGTCCGTAATCATGCAGAAGAAGTCAAACTGCTCGCCCTGGATCACGACGAACGTGCCCGCCACGACGTTCTCAACGGACTCGGAGGGGTCGAGCTTCATCTCGATGCCCTCGTTCAGCGAGCCGTGGGTGATGACGCCGAGGTGCTCGGAGCGGAAGCTGGAGTCTTCAATCATGCGAGCCACGGATCAGGGAAAGGAAACCAGATTCGAAACAGGCTGCCTCTTTTCCAGAAGGATCATGAATTGATGAGTTAAGAGGCCTTTTCTGGAAGTGAGCCAGTCCTCCTCTCAGCGTCAACTTCGTTCGACGTTCTCCTCTGCAGACGCGGTGCCGTTGCGCGGGGGGCGCTCGGTGGCGCGGCGGGTAAGGAAGAGCCCGAGGGCCACGAGCAGAATCTCGCCGATGAGGCCGAAGACGAACCGGCGGGTCATGCTCTTCAACACGCGCGGCAGGAGGCGAAGGGCGGCGTAGAAGCCGAGGACGCCGAGAATTCCCTGGAAGAGGCGGGTAACCCAATCGGGGGCGTCGAAGCGTTGGAAGATCATACGTCGAACGGGAATAGTAAAAAACGGATCTGCTCAAAACGAAGCGTCACGAGAGGCGAAGGGCGATGGGTGAGAGGAGAACGTGAACACTCCTGCCCCCCTCTCTCGCCTTTCACTCCTCCCTCGCTCTTCGCCCCTCTCTCATCGCCCCTCACTCGTCGTTCGCCAGTTGCCCACACGCCGCGTCGATGTCCTGCCCCCGGCTCTGCCGCACCGTCACCGTGACGCCCTCCTGCACGAGCACCTGCACGAACCGATCGAGCTGCTCCTGGCTGGTGCGCTCGAAGTTGAGGCCCGTCACCGGATTGTACATGAGGAGATTGACTTTGCTCGGCGCCCACCGGGCCACCTCCGCAAGGTTTCGGGCGTCCTCCTCGCTGTCGTTCACCCCCTTAAAGAGGCAGTACTCGTACGTGACCTGACGCCCCGTCTTCCGGGAGTAATACTGAATCGCCTCCTTCAGCGCCGGCAGGCTCGTCTTCTCGGCCTCGTTCACCGGCATGATGCTGCTGCGCGTCTCGTTGTCCGGCGCGTGCAGCGACACCGCCAGGTTGGTCCGCAGCTGGTCGTCGGCCAGGTCCTTGATGCGTCGGGCGAGGCCCACGGTGGACACCGTGATCTTCTGCGCCGAGAGGTTGAGACTGTCCTCGTCGGTGAGGATCTCGATGCTGTCAAGCACCGCGTCGTAGTTGAGCAGCGGCTCGCCCATTCCCATGAACACGACGTTCGTCACGGGCCGCCCAAAGCGCTCCTCGGCGACCTCGTTCATGTGCCACACCTGGTCGAAGATGGCCCCCGGCGTCAGGTTTTCGCGGAAGCCCATGAGGCCGGTGGCGCAAAACTCGCACCCCATCGCGCAGCCCACCTGGCTCGACACGCACACCGTGAGGCGCTGCGCCTCGCCTCGCTCGTCGATGGCGGGAATGAGCACAGTTTCGGCCTCTCGCCCCGACGGCAGCCGGAAGAGCGCCTTGACCGTCTGGTCCGCCGCCTGCTGCTGCTCGACGATCTCAATGTCCTCGACGGTGGCGTCGCGCTGCAAGCCCTGGCGCATGCGCTTCGGCAGGTCCGACATGATGTCGAAGTCGGACACCCCCTTGCCATAGATCCAGTGGAAGAGCTGTTCGCCACGGTAGCGGGGCGCGCCGTGCTCGGCGACGAAGTCCGCCAGCGCCGCACGATCCATCGTCTTGAGATCCACGCGATCCTCGGCGGTGCCGACGGTGTGGGAAGCGGTGTTGGCATCAGGCATATCACTACGGCGAACGCCGGAGGTGAGGGGGACGTTTCAAAAGCATAGCCCATCGATAGGCGCCCTTTCGAACCACGCGACGGGCGGACGCGATTCACCATCTCGGGCAATCGGCTACTGCCCCAACCGGTAGGAGTTACGCACTTGAGCTTGAATTCACCGTCTGTAGCCCAGAAATACCGAAAGTGAATGTCCCCCAAGTCCAATAAACGGTGTTCAACGCCTGTGAAGGGCCTCTTCTGATTTTAACTGCGCAAGTCCTAATCGGGTATGGAGCTTGTCTCGATTGAAGATCCCGACACGCGGCAGCCCCTCAGCATTGGATTCCTCGGCTGAAAACTGTCTACCACCTACGTTCCTTGAGGCGACCGAATCTACAACTGGGCCGCTTGCGATGCCCTCATTTATGCCGAACGTGAACCGACCCAGCGCTGTGTTGCCCGTCGCCAACGACGGGCGGAAGCAACATCCAGAGCGTTCTGTTTCTCCGGCGACGAAGATCGAGGCACTGCCGATTCTGGACCGCACGGTGGAGGCTGCTGGTGTGGTCTTAGAGACTGTTTTGATTTCGCACGTTGATCTCATGAGCACGACGGGACGAGTGCAGAACGGTTCATTCCAACCTGTTCTTGCCGTGCCTGTCCCGACGCTTTCCCCTTGTAGCGGAAAGTCGGTGTGTCGAATAATCACGACTGAAAAATCAAAACAGTCTCTTGGCCCCGGAGCGTGCGGACCCCGGCCTCGCAATTTCATCGACTTGAAGCAGCAATTGACCCCGTGACCACTGTCTTCAATCCATTCAGCCGAGAGAAGCGGTTGCGTTCCCCCCAGCGTGTCGCAGTGGGCGGTTTCCTCTTCGCACTCACTCTGATCTGCTCCTCTCCCGCTCAGGGGCAGTCCCCCGACTCCCTGTTCGCAAAGGCCCGCTCCGCCGCCCTCGAGCAGGAAAACTACGAGAAGGCCCGAACGCTAGGGTACCAGGCCCTGGACCTGAACCCCGACTACCACGGGATCCGCGTCTTTGTAGCTCGCACACTGGCCTGGGAGGAAAAGCCCGACTCGGCCCAGGCCGAGCTGCGCTACGTGCTGGAGCGGGCGCCCGACCACTACGAAGGACTGAAGGCCATGATCGACGTGCAGACGTGGGCGGACCGGCCCCAGCAGGCTCTCCAATACGCCAACCAGGCCCTGGAGCACTACCCCGACGATCCGTACTTCATGCGCAAGCGGGCCGCTGCGCTCCGGTGGCTCGACCGCCCGGACGCCGCCCTCGCTCAGCTCAACGCCGTCCTCGCCGCCCAGCCGTCCGACGAGGAGGCAAAACGCCAGCGCCGGACCCTGAAGAAGGAGCAAATGCGACACACCCTGTCGGTGACCTACCGCCGAGACGCCTTTCGGGGACGCCGTGCGCCCTGGTCCTTCGGTACAGTGACCCTCGGGCGTGCCACGTCCATCGGCAGCGTGATTGGGCGGGTGCGGTACGCCAATCGATTCGAGACCAGCGGACTTCAGTACGGCATCGAGGCCTATCCGTCCATCATGAGCGGGCTCTCCGCCTACGTGAGTGCAGGAGTGTCGGCGTCATCGATTTTTCCGAACTACCGGCTCGGAATCTCCCTCTACAAGAGCTTCCCGCGTAACTTCTCGGCCGAACTGGGCACGCGATACCTAAACTTCGGAAGTGGAGGCACGTTCGTCCACGTGGCGTCGCTGACCAAGTACTACGGCAATTACCTGTTCAAAGCCTCGACCTACGTTACCTCCTCCAGCAGCGGCCCCTCCGTCTCTGTCGGCGGGGAGGCGCGGCGATACTTCGGCGGAGCGCGCACCTACGTGAGCGTGAACGGCAGCGGGGGCTCCTCGGCGAGCGACCCGATGTTTGAGGAGGACGTGCGCCTCCGTTCGGCCTGGACGGTCTCCGCCAGCGGCCAGTTGCCCCTCAACTACCGCACCCTGATCAGCGGCTCCGTCGGCTACGACGAGGAAAGACTCCGCACCCGTACGATTCGACGCGTGAGCGTCAGCCTGTCGCTGACCTACGAATTTTAGCCGTTCTTTTCCAGGCCTCCGCCTCCATGTCCCACCCCACTCCCGAAAACGAGGACGAGCGGCTCGACGCGCTCCATGCGCTGAACATTCTCGACACCGAGCCGGAGGAGCACTTTGATCGCCTCACGGACCTGGCGGCAACGGTGTGCGATACGCCCACTGCTCTCATCACGCTCATCGACGAAGATCGACAGTGGTTCAAGTCCTGCTTTGGCTTTGACACCCGTGAGACCGACCTCGACAGTTCCTTCTGTGTCTACGTGGTTCACCAGGAGGAGATGATGGTCGTTGAGGACGTGACCGAGGATCCGCGCTTCGAAGACAACCCCCTCGTGACCGGCCCTCCTCACATCCGATTCTACGCTGGCGCCCTGCTCACCAGCCCGGACGGCGTCAGCCTCGGCACGCTCTGCGTCATTGATTATGAACCGCGCACGTTCGGCCCGGAGAAGCAAGCCCTTCTTTCGGAGCT
>JAHENZ010000194.1 GCA_018609755.1 Salinivenus sp.
CGTAGCTGATCGTCGCCTCGCTCTCCCCGGTAAACTCCGACGTGTTGAACACGCCGGGAATCGGCTCGCCGGTGTCTCCGTCGCCGTCAATGTCGAGGGCATCGGAGAGCCCCACGCCGGTTTGGCCCGCCCCGATCAGGTCGCTCTCGCCGGCGGTCGGGCGGTAGTCGTCGTCGGCCGTGCCGCGGGTCCCGTCCCCCCCGGCCGGGTCGTAGTAGGCCGGGCTGCTGGGCACCGTCTGGGCGGCGGCCGGCGCGGCCCCTACCGCGAGCGCGGCGAGAAGGCCAGCCGCAGAGGAAAGCAAAAACCGCGAGAAGAGAAGGCGTCTCAACGCAAGAGGCATCTCAGCACGTAGGGAAGCGAGAGAAAGCTGCGCGAAGAGGTCGCTTCGACAAAAAGGGGTCGCTTCACCAAAAACAATAACAAGGGATGAGAGCGGAAACAAGTCGCCGGATTGCCTTCTCCGCCAAGGGGATCCGTGGGCCGGGGCAGCCGAAAAGTGGAGCTTTATCGGCTGTTATAATTTGAGTGTGATATGTGCTACCAACGTCGATATTCGACGCAATCTAGAACAGTCAGATAGACCTTTGACTCCTATCAAAAAGAAGTTCCAGGCAGTCCGCGACAGAGCTTGATTGTGCGCTTAACCCAGGTCGCTAACTCATTTTCGCTGATTTGCTCAGGCAGAAACGGGTCGTCGTCGTGATGTGGATCGTGACAGTAGGCAGACTTTCTGATTTTATCAAGCTCATCTAAGTAATCTGTATCTTGTAGACCTGACAAAGGATTGTCATCATTCGCGTCTTCAACTTTTCCAATGAACGCACCAACTGAACCGTCCTCCTTGCCGTAATAATCTGCAAAACGTCTGCGTAAGTTACCCTCCAAAACAGGGCGGATGGACTTTGCAACTCTTTCAGGTTCCCCTTCCCTATTTTCCTTGTATGCTATCAATCTTTCAAAGTCATGGAAATAGGGGTCCTGAAGTTTTCGCTCAAGCCTAGCCTTCTCCCACTCTGACAAACTGCTGGTTTTGTCTCCGGTCCTCTTTATTTTGAAAAAATGTGGAGTCGAATCGTCATCATGTTCTTGCCATACTGACCAAATGAATCGGGGACTGTGGGAAAGCATAATTAGCTGCTTCGCACTGTCGGCGAGTTCCAAAATAGCGTTGCGCGTTGCATCGCGTCTGTGTTGGTCAAGGCTTGAAATTGGATCGTCTACTACTATTGTACGCTCATCAAGATCGGGTACCTCCTTGATTCGAGCATAGAAGAAAGCAAATGCAAGTGTAGTTTTATCACCTGAGCTTAAGAGATTGCGAAAGGACTGTTCACCTACTTCGGTTACCGCATTTCCAAGTCCTATCTTCTTCTGGTTTATCTCGATGGAAAAGCGAGCATTAGCAGTACCACCGAGGTAGCTTACCTTCGCATCTCTGATTCGAAAGTCTGCACCCGCCTTGTAGAGAAACTCATTTATTCCCTTCTGACAGGAATCGAGCACGCTCTCTTGGTAATCCTCCAGTTGGTCCTTGGCCTCGTCTTTTGCTTCCTCGATTCTCTCCTTGCGACTTCGGTTCAATAGCAGCCGCTTAGAGAGATCTCTGCCAATTTCACTATGTCTCGTGCGACAGTCCTTGAGTCGCGCAAGTTTTTTCTCCGCCTCAGTGCGAGATCCAGACTCCAGTTCTGATTTAAATGACTCTATCTTGCTATTCACCTCAGAAACTTCTTCTGCATATGCCTCCAACTGGTCGCGGAGAGACCGATAAGTATCAAGAGCTTCCGTTGCTTCATCCCCAAACTCAACGGGTTCTAGAGGAGCAGCCTTCTTTTTCTGAAGCAAAGTACTCAGAACCTCCCTCAGATCATTCAATACCTTCTGTCCTTGCTCTCTCGTCTCAGTTGGAATCTGGTGAGAGGCGTCGATACGTTCTTTCCAAAAATCATATCGTGACTGGTTCTGGTCAAAAGTTGAGTCAACCGAATTCCATCTACTGTCAGGGAGTATATCCGAAGTGACGCGATCAAGTAAGCTCTCAACTGAAGACTTCAGACTGTCATACTCTTTACTAAAGTATCCCTTATAGGCTTCTATGAGGTCTACTCCTTCAAGATTCTGACCACAGAAGGGGCATTCTTCGTCTTGTAAGAAAGTCATCCCAGTCTTGACCCACTCCTCGCTCCCCCCATCCATACACTGAGAGAGGTGCTCCTCCACTTTCGACTCAGCATCTTTAGATACATCACTGAGGGTTTTTTGCAGCTGTGTTTTAATTTCTTCATCGGGTATCTCAGGCAGAGAAGGTTGTTCGAGGCCATTCTTTTCCTGAAGCTCGTCCGCCCTCTTCAGATCATCAACAAGGGAGCTTTTCCTCTTTATCTTTTCGTCTACATCATCAATATCGGGAAGGTCAATGAATTCGTCTACTTCGAGTCCATCACGTTCTACCACCCCCTTAATACGTTCCTCAATTTTGCTTATATGTTTTGCTAATCTCCTCGATACTTTATCTAAACGGTCAATCCTCTTTGATAGATACTGTCCCTTCTCACCGATTACAAAACGATGTAACTTCTTTTTGTGATCATGACTGAGGGTGTGACCTGAATATATATTACTGTTTACAAAATAAGAATCGAATACATCAATCCTAGCATCCTCTGTAGGACCACTCCAATTATCGCCATCATAATGGAGCTGGTCCTTACTCGATGTTAACAATTTCACCTCAGGATCTCCTTCTTTATTTACGGTCGCTCGCTCTTTGATGAAGCCAGGCTCATCTTTCGCAATAGAATGCATAATCGACGAAAGGGTGGTCTTACCATTCCCATTCTCAGCGTAAATGAGATTCAACTCTCCGAGACTAAATTCACCATACCCCTCGTCGTGGAACCGAGCGATATTTTTGAGGCGAAGAATCTTTTCAATCATAGGTTGATACGGAGTTTCCGAATTGAGTGTAGGGTGACAATTCTCCTAATCAGAAGTGGCCTTGTTTTAGGCTTGTCGCTTTAGAGCATCCATCCGTTTGGTTTTCACTCCCAGCCGCCGGTGCCGATCGTGGTGGCAGGTGGTCATGATGATCTGCATGTCTCGGGCCACACTCCGAAGGATGTTGGCAATCGCCGCAAAACGGTCCGGGTCGGTGTCCGAAAGGGCATCGTCCAGAAAGACAGGATGCGGTCGCTCTTTAGCAATAAGGCGCGCCATCGCTAGGCGGACAAGAACACTCAACTGCTGCTTTGCACCGGCACTAAGCTGGTCGAAGTCGAAGCTCCCCTCCTCCGGACGGCTAAAGGCCCGTAGACCGAAGTCTTCCGCAAATTCCACGCTTGTGCCGTCCGCCCCGAAGAACCGGCCTAAGAGGTCCTCCACCTTCTGCCGTAGGGGCGCCAAGTACTGCCGGCGGGCCGCGGCTCGCTTTTCGGTTAGGGTGTTGTAGAGGAGCTTTGCGGCCTCGGCCTGCTTCTCCAACCGCTCCACTTCGGCTCTGGCCTCCTCTCGGTTCTGCCGCGCCTCCTGGAGGCGGCCGTGTAGGCCCCGAAGCGCGTCGTCCTCGAGTCGACCCTGGATCTTGTCGAGCTCGCTTTTGAACTCCCTCCGTTCCTTCTTGGTGGTCTCCAGGGCGTCTACGGCCCGCTCCTTTTTCGCTTCTACGTCTTCGGGGCTCAGGTCCTCTAGCTCGTCTTCTAGCTCCTCTACTTTCCCTTCCTTCTCCTTCACATCGGCTTTGGCCTCCTCCAGACTAGAACGGAGATCCTCCTCAGGGCCATGCTCTGCCTCGTGGGCTTCAAGATCCTTGCGGGCCGCAGAGAGGGACTCTTCGGTGGACTGGGCCTTTGTTTCTGTCTTCTGCAAGTCCTCCCGCAGCTTCTGAGCTTTGTCGTCGTGCTCATTCAGGCCCTCCCGCGCCTCTGCCAGCTCCTCTTCGGCCACCTCCAGACCCTCCTCGACTTGGCTCAGAAGCTCCTGGACTTCCCCTTCTTCGTTTGGAAGGGACTCTTCCTCTGAATCGGATTCGGCCTCGGTGTAGGAATCCCGCTTCTCCTTCGCCGTCTCCAGCCGGCTTTCAAGGCGGGCACGGGCCTCCTCCAGGTCGCCTCCCTCCTCCGGCATGAGCTCCGCAATCTGTTCTTTCACCGACTCAAGTTCCTTTTCGAGCTCCCGTTTGCGCTGCAGGTCACTTCTTGCCTCGGCAACGGAATCGGCCCCTAGCTCATCAAGGGCCGCCTCATAATCCTCCTCTGCCTGACGAGCCTCGTCCCGAATCGTGGTCAGATCTTCTCCACCCGGCTCAATGTCGATCTCCAGCAGAGATGCTACGCCCACTGTGGTCGGCTCGTCGATCAACCGCTCTTCCTCTTCCCCCTCCGACAGGGAAAGTTTCTCGTCCCCAACTCGAACGTCGGTGTCTCCCTTCCCGCGGAAACGAAGCTGTGCCGCGGCGGTCTCAAGGCGCGTCCGGGCCTCGTTGTGCCGCTTTTCGAGCTCCTCCAGCTCCTCGACGCTTTCCTCATCAGCAGCGACTCCCTCGATCTCGGCGGTAAGCTCGTCCCGTCGGTCTTTGAGCTGCTGCAGCTCCCCAGCCCGAGACGTGATCGCCTCAAGTCGTTCTCTTGCCCTCAGAACATCGAGATGAGCGCGTAGCTCGTTCTGACTCTGATTTAGGGCTTCCTTCTCTCGTTTCGCCTCCTCAACCTGGCTTTTGAGCTCATCGCGCTCCCCGCGGTGGTCTTCGAGGGCTTCCTCCTTCTTTTTGACTTCCTCTTTCCTCCCTTCCAACTCAGCTTCTAGATCCTGTATCTTTTCCTGAAGCTCGGTTCGTCGGCCTAAGCGGTCTTCGATGCGCCCGGCTTCGCTTTTGGCGGTTTCGAGCTTGCTTCGGGCCGTCTCCAGCTCCCCGCGGAGCTTTTCGGCCCGCTCGAACTCCTCGCGCGCCTGCTCTGCCTCCTCCTTCAGCTCAGGGAGCTGCTCATCAATGCCTTCGATCCGGCCGCGAAGACGCTCCAGTTCGCCCAAGTCCTTTTCATAGGCGTCTCGCTTCTCCTTGAGCTCCTCAAAGCGCTTTTCGGCCCGCTGGAGGGCCTGCTTCGCTTCATGGAGAGGTGCGCCAGACTTGGTGGTATAGTTGCCGCTGCCGGTGAAAAAGCGGTCGTACTCCTCCCGGGCTCGCTCAACAATCTCGCCCCCCGAGCCCACCAGGACATCGCCCCCTATCTGGGCGAGAACAGTCGAGATTGATTCCGGATCGCCTTCGTCGGTCAGGTGCTTTCCCGGATCGGTGCGCCGGTCGTCCTGATCGACCCAGACAGCCGGCCAGAAGCCAAAGTGCTCCGGCACGCCCGTGCGTCCACTTGCCTCACCAAAACCGACCGCTTCCCGGATCACCTCGTCGGCTTCCTCTCCTTTGTGCTCTTCCATAGCCCCGTCGGAAGGGTCGACCTTGAGGTACGTCCGGCCGCTTTGCCCATCGAAGACTTTCTCCAGCACGTACCGGGCCCCATCGACCTGGAGAGCAACTTCAACCGCCGGGGTGCCGCCACTTTTGGGCTCGATGTTTGGGATCTCGCTGGCCTGAGAGGTGCTACGGCGGGTGAGGGCAAACCAGATCGCCTGCATCAAGGTAGACTTCCCCGCCTCGTTCGACCCGCTGATGACGTTTAGCCCCTCGTCGAAGCCAATCTCCAGCTGGCCAATCGGCCCAAAGTCTTCGACTCGTACCGACTCGAAATGCATATCACAAAGGAGTTGAGTAGCAAATAGATCTGCCTCAGTGGACGCGGGGAATCAGGCGGTTTCCTGCTCCCGGTGAAACTGGTAGAGAAGCTGGAGGGCGCGGTCGGCCGTCTCGGCATCTTCGCCTCCGGCCTTAGAAATTCCCCGGAGCTCTTCCACCGTATCGCCGACGTAGCCATCAGAAGCGATCTGCCTAAGCTCCTCGTCAGAGGCCCTCGGGCGCACTTCTCCCCGGTGGCGAACGTACATAACGACGTTTTCCAGATGCTGCTTGAGCGCCTCCAGGTTGCTCATCGCCTCCAGCCCGAGGCCCCCGCTGAGCTCCAGTCGCACGAGGGCGCGTAGCGGGTCCTCGATGCTCTCAAACCAGCGCTCAAGGGCCTTAAGGTCCTCGGGGCCCTGGAGCGTCGCCTCCTTTCTGAACCAGTTGTAGGTCCCAGTAGAAACCTTCTCGACATCGGCGCTGGCGCCGGGCTCTTGAATCTGGGCGAGCAGGACATTTCCAGGGTCATTCTGCTTGAACGAATCCGGCTCCGGCGTCCCCGAATACCAGGTGCGCTCCCCGACTTTCTTCGTCCCGTGCCAGTCCCCGAGGGCCAGGTAGTCGAGACCGGCCTCCTCTGCCCGACCGGGGTCGATCCGGGAGGTCGCCTCCCCCGCCCCAAAGTCCTCGACGCCGCCGTGGGCGAGCCCGATTCGGATCGGCTCCTCCGGACCGAATTCCGAATCGATGTGGGCAGTCGGGTCACCTCGTTCGTTTCGTCGCTCGACCGGCGCAGGAAGGATCACGGCTTCCTCCCCTGAGCTACCGGCAATCACCGGTTCTTTTTCCGTCAGGACATGAACGTGTTCTGGTTTTTGGCTTCGGAATAGGTCCCTGTGGTACACGCTGGAGGGGCTGCCGGAAAAGTCATGGTTGCCGGGCAGAATGTAGACCGGCACCTCAATATCTGAAAGGCGCTTGCAGGTCCGGGCGACCACGTCGTCCGAGACGGTGTTGTCGTCGAAGAAGTCCCCCGCAATCAAGATGAAGTCTGCCTCTTGCTCTGCTGCAACCTCACCTACACGACTGATCGCTTCTTCCCGGGCTTCCTGGAGCTTCGTCTGCGCTCGACCTGTGGCCCAGTTGAAGGGCTTTCCGATCTGAAAGTCCGCTGCGTGGACGAATCGAACCATCGTTAAGAAAAAGGTCAGGGCTGATAATTCGTTCAGAGTGCAGGGGAACGCACCAGCGTGCGACTGCTGAGCTAGTTGAGTCCTCGGGAGAAATAATTGAAGGGGCTGTGTGATCGACCGCTACTTGATAAGAAGACCCCCCTTGTGCATCAGTCCGACTTCCCTCTTGTTCTTTTCAGCCACGAACTGGGCTCGTCGTGACAGGTTACAATAACCTCCCGCTTGGCCCGAGTAGCTGATACGTAGAGCAACGAGCGTTCTCGTTTTCGAATCTGTTCTCGCGTCGGCTCATCCTCTGCTTCTGCCAGTGCTCGGTCTAGCGGAACGGTTCCGTTCGTGACGCCGGCAATGATCACCCGCTCGAACTCAAGTCCTTTCGCACGGTGCATCGTTGCTAGGCGCACGCCTGGGGCGGAGCGGTCCTCCGCTTGGTCCTTTCGAATCGTGTACGTATCCAGATCTTCAGCGCGAAGGGCACCGCTGTAGTTATCGAGTAGCGACTTCGTCCGGGCGATGATGCTGGTGTCGCGCAGGGATTCCCCGTCGTCCTTCCTCTGTTGGAGGTATTCCGCAATAGCCTCGGCCTCTGCTTGAAAGGAATCAAACGACTCGATGCGGGGCTCCTCCCCTCGCATCAGAGACTTGTACACCTCCTGGTCGTCGACCCCGCCATCTAAGTCATCGTACTCGACACCTTCCAGAAGCCCGACCGCCCACCTGCGATTCTCTTCGGTGGTGCGATAGTTGACGCGCAGCTTGTATCCGCGACCGACAATGTTGATGCCACAGTGGCCGAGAACCACCTGACGGTCGTAGATACGCTGGTGGGCATCCCCCACGATGAAAATGTCATTTTCCTGGTCGCCACCGGGAATCATCTGCCGGATCAGTTTGAAGGCCTGCTTGCCCATATCCTGCGCCTCGTCGACGAGGATTGACTCGTAGGGCAGGATGTCCCCTTCCTCTTCCAGAATGAGCCGAGCATCCCGCAGAGCACCAGACCGCTCCCGGAGCTTGTGTTCGTCAAGAAGAGATTGGTACTCGTCGAAGACTGGCCAGATCTCCGCCCGCTCCGAGCGCTTAAGGGGCGTTCCTCGTCCAATGCGACTCACGCGCATGTACTCCCGCTCGGACTGGATGCCGTTCGGCTGAATGACCTGCTCCCACTCGTTGCGCAGGAACCGGCGGTCCCGGCCCTCCGGCCCAACCATCAGGGCCTTCTCCCACAGATCCTCGCCCTGCCCTCGATAATCGATTGTGTATTCGTAGCCTTGCTCCTGAAGAAAGCGAGAGAGCCACGCATCGAGGTTTGTCACCTCAATCCGATCCAGCACGTCGGGCGACCCGATCAGCCGAAGATTCTCTTTGATGTCGGCAGCGAGGTTGCGCGTGAAGGTCGTGAAGAGAAGCTGGTCGTCGGTTCCAGTGAAGAAGTTTTCGGCGAGCCATACCGCACGGTGCATCGCCACCACCGTCTTTCCCGTGCCGGCTCCGCCAAGGACCCGGACTGGACCGTTCGCGTGCATCGTGACGAGACGTCGCTGGGTCGGGTGCAGGAAGACCCGCCACTTCTCTAGGGGCGCCTCCAACATCCGCTCTAGCTCTTCGTCGTCCTCAACCATCGCGAACCGGCGCTTCGAGTTCGGCCGCTGAAGGGCCGCTTCGTAGTCCTCCGTGTCGACCTCCTTCTTCTGTCGAGAGTAGGCAAGTTCGTTGTCCACCTCTCGCTGCGAGTACCCAGCAGCGAGGAGGAAGAGCGCCTCGTAGGCCTCTTCAGGAAGATACTGTTGGAGCTCGTCCAGCTTCTCCTCGGTCCGAATGCTGCGGACGAGGGGCATCAGTGCCTCCGGCACGCCGAGGCGCACGAGCTCGCGGTCCCGGTGCTCTGCGAAGAGACCTACGTCTTCTTCCTCTTCGTCTTCAATGGTGGTCTCACCATTCGATACCGGTATCTCTCCCTCTTCCATCGGGATCACCTGGAGGCTCCCCGTCTCCGGGTGAATCTGCACGATGCGGTTCCGCGCCCACTGGTAAGCATCGTCATGGTGATCTACCCAAAGAAGCACGTACACGTTGCCCTCATCGGGCTTCATCACGATCCCGCGGTACGCCTGGTCGACTCGAACCGAACGCAGCTTCGGGTCCATCGCCCCCTCAATTTTCTCATAGTTGATCCCTGGCAGGGTGGGATCTTGCCGAAACTTCGTCATGAACTGACGAACCTTCTTCTGCTGGCTCTTCGGCACCCCTGAAAAGGCCTCAAGAAACTGATCGGAGATCGCAACCTTGACGTCAGGCATATGAGATGGGAAGCCAATTCAACAGAGTAAGAAAGGAGAGAAGGCAGAATTGACTACGCCTCCTCAAGAACGGCCTCAATTAGATGCTCCGGCTCGGCCTCCACGTCGGAGACGGAATAAACGGTCCACCCGTTGTCCTCGAACGCGTCTCTGTGGGACTCCTGGTCGGAAAGAAGAACGGCCACCTTGGGCTCCGGCCACCCGATCTCCGCCGTACCAACAATCTGGCCGTCGCTCTGAAGCTCGTGGGGGACATTTGGTGCTGGAATTTCTGTCTCGTAGAGCGACTGCAGAAGGGCCCTCACCGCGTCGGGGGAGTACTCGGCATCCGCGAACGTTTCCTCCCAGTCCGCCTCATCGAATCCGTTCGACCCTTTGTGCTCCGGAACGTGGTCGCGGAGCGTATCAGGTACTGACGACCCCATGAGCTCCTCATAACCCTGGAAAGCCTGTTTGTCAGACGTGACGGGGTAGGCGTCAGGGATGAACTGAAAGAGATTGTAGAGGCGGAGGAATCCGTTCCAGTATGCCTCAAAGTCGCCGGCCTGCTCTTCGTGCCTGTCATCAAGATGGAGGGCAACGGTGAGCCCGCGCCGGGCACGATCAACGTCCGTGCTCAGTGCTTTGGCGGCCGAAGGTGAAATTGCTGCCCAGAGGGTCACTGGATCCCGATCGGTGGGCCCCTCCCGCAACCCAAGGAGCGCTCCCTCCTCGTCGGCCTGCTCTCTCAACAAAGAGCTCAATGGGCCCGGAAGACGAGCCTCTGCCGTAGAGAGCCATGGCTTCGGATCGGACTGCTGTTTCGCAAAGAGGAGTCCCTGCACGAGGGCGACATGCTCGAAGAGGGATTCGTCTGGGGTCTTCAGGAGTCCCACCAGCCACTCGAAGCTGCCCTGGTCCACGATTTTTTTGGCGGTCTGTGACCGGCTCTCACCCGTCGCCGCCAGAAGCTGGGCGTAGGCATCCGACGGAGGATTCAGAAAGTTGCGGGCGCGTACCGAGCTCTCCTTCCGTACATCGCGCCAGCTGAGTGACCAGACGGTGTACTGCCCACTTGCCCGGAGGGCTCGGCGCTGGGCAAGGTCTCTTCCGATCCGGGTTCGATGGTATTGGAGACCGTCGAGAAAGACGGCAATCGGCCTCATGTCTGAATCGTGGGGCCGGATCACAAAGTCAATCGAGCAGGTGCGCGCCACACCGTTTTCCGGCCCTACATTTACTTGCGGTTCGATGTCGTACGTGTGCCCCGCAATCTCGAGCTCGTACCCTTGCTTCTGTCCGACCCTCGTTTTTGTCAGGCGGGACGGCTCGACGTCGAGGGTGCGCAGACGCTCCACAAACCGCGCTTCCAATTCGCTTTCCAACACGCCGTGAACCGAAATATCGTCCACTGTTTCGATCTCGACGAGATCGTCTCGCCGCGCGACCAGGTCCCCCAAAAGCTTCTGGGCCACCGATCGGGAGGTGTGCGGCATGTCGTAGTGGTTACGGTAGGCGTAGAGACACTGATAGCAGCCGTCCCGAGTCTCGTCCTCGATACAAGAACAATTCTGTATCACTTCAAGGGCCTCCTCGAGCACCTTAATCAAGATCTCCTTCTCACGGAGAAGGTCAGCGAGGTACCCAGTCCCGCCCGGTACCGAGTCGTACACGAGAAGGAACCGCCGGCGGGCAATCTCCTGGTTTCCGGGGCTCTCCTGTATCGCCGTCTTGAGGTGATCAACCGACCCGTCGAAGTATTCCTCCAGCCCCAGCTCAAAGGCGGCCTTGAAGGACTCGACCTTTTCCGGCGTCCCGGCGAAAGATGTCTCGGGCAGGAGAATCCGAAGGGCCTCCGACTCAATCTCGCGGTATAGGAACAGTGATTCCGGGTCGGGCGCAGAGCCGTTCTGTTGATGCACTCCGCACGACCGTGTGTGCTCAATTGGCTCATCGCCAATGCTCACTCGCCCGCAGGCCGGGCACGTAAGGAAGGCCTCGCCGTTAATTTCTTTCCCGCCTACTTCCATGAGGGGCTGCTCGCGTGGCCGACCGAAATTAACCTCTCGAAACGTCCCTTCTTGAATGAACTCGAACCCAAAGGGCAAGTCCTCATCGTCGATCCGGTAGGCGGTCTCGATTTCCTGTTTCTCAAACGACGCGAGGAATGCCATCTCGAAAAACTCTCGCTCCCGGCCGTCGCTCGAGTCGTCAATTCGGCTCTTGCGGTCGGAGGTCGTAGCACGAACCTCGTCGTGCCGCACGAGGGTTCGCTCTTGTCCCTGATCGCTCCAGGTGGGACTCCCACAGCGCGGACAAGCGGACTGCTCGGTTTCGATCTTCGCGATGTTTGCCATATGAGCACAGCGATCACAAAACCGCCACCGTTCGAGAACCTCCTCGCCGGAAAGATCAATCTGGTCGATCTGCACGCGACGCCCATTGGCGTAGAAGGTGGCCCCCGGCGCCAACTCCCGAAGGGCCTGCGGAGCCGGTCGGACAAACTCCTCGTCCCAGACTTCCTGGTTTCCCTCCTTCGGATTCCGATACAGAATCGAGCGAAGAGTCACCCCCGACTCTGGAAACGCGTAGTTCGGAAGAAGGCCCGCGTCGGTAAAGAAGTTGTAGGTGTTTTTCTCCCCAATGCGCTGGTAGATGTCCTGCAATGCCGTTTTCTCCCGGCGCATCTCTTCGAGCTCTTTTTCTTTCTCCCCCTTCACCGGACCCTCTTCCATCTTGCGGATCTTCCGGTAGAGACGTCGGCTCCGGCGGTGCAGCTCGCCTCTGCGCTTCTTGATCTCTCCGAGCCGTTCTAGCACGCGGGCGTCAATCCCTCCCTCTTTCTCAATTGCTCGCCGCAGAGCGTCGACCCGCTCTTGGCCTAGCACATCCCCGAAGAGCTCAACGAACCCGTCAAATAGCTCCTCCTCATGACCGGTGACAAAAGCGAGCCACGTGTGGGGAAATACGTTCTCGTCGTCGAGTCCACGGAGAACCGTGCTGAGGGTAGAGGGCACGGCCTCCTCAGACACGCCCTCCGCGATCCACCGGTCGAAGCAATAGGCCACGTACTGGCGGAGAAGTACCTCCACCGCCCCAAGAAAGACGCCGGGCGGCTCGATGTCCCCATCGATCATCTCGGTAGGGTCTTCGAAGAAGTAGAGGTCGTGAGGCCGCCCGTTGGCGACGGTCACGTCGATCGCGTTGCCGGAGCGGCGCCCACCGCGCCCGATGCGCTGAACAAAGTTCGACGGGCTCGGCGGCACCGAGCAAAGAAACACGCTGGAGAGCTGTCCGACATCGACCCCCAGCTCCAGCGTGGGCGTGCAGGAGAGAAGGTTCGGGTCCCAGGGCTGTCCTCGATCTTCCTCACCTCTTTGAAACGAGGCCTCCAATGCCTCCCGCTGCCCACGTCCGAGCAAGCCGGTGTGCTCTCGGGCAATGATGCGTTGCAGGTCGCCTCGGCTGTAAAGGCGACGATAGTAGTTTCGCGCCGCCTCTTCAGGGGCGTACGTGCCGGTACACTGGTACCGCAAGCATGGAGTCCCCATCCACCCCTCGACTGCCGAACGGGCCACAGAGGCGTTGTGGCCGCACTGCTGGCACCGGATCTGTGCTACTTCTTTCGTTACCAAAAGCGAATCGGGACGAAGCCCCCACACGGCAGAGCCTTTCTTCGTGGACCGGCGGCCCAAGAGGTCTGCCTCAACGAGCATACTTAGAGTCTGCAAAATGAGCGCGTCGACCGAGCCCTCCAGCATGTCATCGCGGTGGCGGAAGCACTTTAGGGTCCAGGCTTCCAGCCAGCTGTTCCCCTGGGACCCAGGGGTGAGGATGGGATCGAACCGGTTTGTGCTCTTTTCGGAGATGAACGCCGGCAGACGAGAGGATTGCCCGTAATTCGGGAGGTGGGGTCGCTTGTTGAGCACGTAGTCGTTTCCGCCATACTCGACGTAGGTGCCCAGCTCCGGGTGGAAGACGGCCCCCTGGTTCTTGAGGTACTGCAGGAGCCCCGCGATGAAGCCGCGAACTTCCGCCTCCGTCACGTCGCGGAGATTACCCAGGTTTCGGACGTGCGGCAGGAGCTCCTTGGTAGCTTCCTGAAGGCGATCCGGGTCGGGCCCCGCAACAGAAGATCCAGTTTTTTCAAGTGTGCGTCCGATACGAGCCCGGAAGCCATACTCACTCCAGACCTCCCACCCGATCCGTCGGCTCATGTCCTCCACAAGCGTCGAGCCGTCGGGCAGGTGCCCGCTACGCTGAAGCGCCTCATACTCCCGAAACCACTCCATATCCGGCGCAATGAAGGTAGAGACGAACTCGTTCTCGGTCATCCGCTCTCGATAATAAGCGGCAACCTGCTTCTGTAGGGCGTTCAGCGGTGTTGGGGCGCTTTCTTCTACGACCTTCTGGATCGCGCCTCGGAGGTTGAACCGGTACGTCCGCGCCTCAAAGAACCCCGCCCGGTGGGCCGCGTCCTGCACCGAATCGGAAAAGGTCAGTAGCTTCTTGTCGTCGTTATGGGACGAGGCGTAGAGCTGGGAGATGAGAACGCTCGTCAGGCTTGCCGCTCGCGACCCTATGATCGTGAGGCCGCCCCGTGTGCCACAAAAGGGACAGTCGTTGCTTCCGATTTGCCGGCCGTCCTGGGTGGTCTTTCGGTTCTTGGGTCGGAAGATGTGCAAGAGCTTGTCCTCTCGGCCGCAGGACTCACAGGCCTCTGCATTTTGGTCGCTAAACTGCAGGTCGTGACCGCAGAGCTGGTGCCGAAACCCTTCAGCTTCAACCTCCTCCTCGGTTCCCATCGGAAACGCAAAGGAAAAGGTCGGTTCGTCGTTGAAGTAGCGCCGATAGATGCCCTTCAGGTCAGAGCGGAACCGGTTTTCGTTCTGCCGGTGGATACCGACCCAGCCCATTGCCCCACACTCCAGGCAGTGAGCCACCGGCAGGTGCGGCTCTCGGCCAGACTCCTCTGGCAGATCGTCCCAGTAGGTAAGCGTCGGATCCGTCTCTATGCTTGCCACCATGCGGCGAAGTTCCCGGAGCCAGAGCTGACTACGCATCTGCACGAAGGGAACCAGCTCCGTGTCTCCCTCCACCGTCGTCGTCGACCGAGCCCACGATAGAAGAGCCAGGAAGCTATCGAGGGCCGCTAGGCGGTATTCCATAGAGCCGGTCTCCGGCAGACAATCGCGCTCTGCCAGCACCTCGGCGACCGTGTCCGCCGGCTCGGGCGATCCGCCGAGCACCGCCAGCAGCTCATGAAAAAATACGTGGCCCCGGAGCTCCTCTCCTAGCCGGACTTTGCCCTCTTTGGTCCCAAGGCTTTTCGCTACGCCGTCGCCAAACCATAGCTCCACCTGCGCCTCCACGTAGGTCTCTGGCGAGGTGTACGCGTCGGGGCGCAGGTCGCCAATTCGATCCGGTCCGGGGATCTCGGTGTGCGAGACCGGACGCAAGAACTCATCGGTTTCTATCCGCTTCTCCCCGATGACCGAGCCCTCCTCGAACGGTTGGCCAAACACGTCCTCAGCGTATTCACGAAGCGCCCCGAAGTCCTCTGCTCCACCGAGCGTGGCGGAGGTACCTACGCAGCAGAGGTTCTCCTCCTCCGTTCCGAGCCGGTCCTTCAGCCGCCGGATGAGGCACGCCAGGTCCGTGCCCTGCGCGCCATTGAACGTGTGGAGCTCGTCGACCACGAGATACTGGAGCGTCTCCGGATCGTTGTAGCGCCAGAGCTTCGCGTCCGACGGGCGGGTGAGCAGATAGTCGAGCATCTTGTAGTTCGTCAAAAGCAGGTCCGGCGGGTTCTGCCGGAGGATCTGCCGACTCGTGATGACGTGCCCGGGGCCCATCTGGGTCGTCGGGTTTTCGTCCTCGTCCCCCACGTACAACCCCACACGAACGCCATCAAGGGCATCGATCTCGTGGACCGCCTCGGCAATGCGGCCCGCCTGATCATTCGCCAGCGCATTCATCGGGTAGATAAAGAGGCCCTTGATGCCCTCCTCGCCTTTGTGCTGACGCACGTAGTTGAGAACCGGCCAGAGGAAGCCTTCCGTCTTTCCTGAGCCTGTTCCGGTCGCGACGAGGGTCGACTGCCGCTTGTCTCCGCTCAAGCGCTCGAAGGCCTGGGCCTGGTGGGCGTACGGCGGGAATCCGAGAGGGACCTCGGGAAAGTAGTCCGGCCCGTGGTCGCTGTGTCGGAAGGGCAGGTCGACGTTCACGTACGGACCCTTGAAGACCGATCCCTCCCGGTCGAAGAAGCGGTTCAGCATCCCATGGAAGTGGGGCGTTGTGGTCGGGAACGTAGTGCGCAGGAAGTCTTCTACGCCCGTTTGGAGCTGGGAGGTGAGGACGGAGGGGAGCATGCGCTATGACGAACTGAATTTAAAAGGCTGAATGGAAGGAGGAGCTACTCCTCTTTTTCTTTCAACACGGAATCCCACTCTGCCTCTGCTCCCCACGTCCGCACCGCCTCACGAACCCGCTGGTCAATCTCTTCAGTGAGACGGTCGTTATCGTCGAGATCGAGTGCCTCGCTTCGGCCCCACCGATAATGCAAGCTTACGCCCGGACAGACGTTGACGGTCGACCGGTTGGTTTCCATAAACTCCGATACGAACTCGTCTCGGTCCGCCGCTGTGAGGAGCCCGTTGACAGCTAAGAGATCCAACAGCTCGTCGAACTGGTCTTCCTTCACCTGCCGAATCCAATCTCGATGTTCAATCCAGAACCGAACGTAGTTCTCGAATGAAGCCTCCGGAATAGGGTACACCAGGTTCGTGCTAATGTGCGAAAAGTGCAGATTCGTCGAGCAGTCCCATTCCTCGCTCAACTCCAAAAGGGCGGTTTCATCCACGTCCGAGTAGAAAGATCGTGCCTGGGAGACCGTATCTCCGGGATTGATCACCAGATCAATCTCCCAGCTCTGTTCTAGCTCCTGAGCAGAGACGGAGACCATTTTGGCTGCTTCCAGCTCCGGGGCCGAAATGTAGTTTCGCCAATCCTTATGCGTTTCAACTCGGCCAGGAGCAAGCTCCTGCATGAGGTCCTCGCAGCGTCGGTTCAGCTTGTCGAGATCGTCGCCGCAGTGCGTGAGGGTGGGATACGGATTGATCTCCGGAAACTCGTCCTGGGCGTACCGGAGGAAGTCGTTGACGAGTTGATGCTCCGTATAGTCGAGCCAGTCGCTCTCGCCCAAAGCATGGAGCCGGCGAATGAGGTCTTTCCAGACGAGGACGACGAGTCGAGGGTCTACTTCAAGTCCTTCCGAGTCCTCGACGTTGGGGTGAAACTGGTGTTCGCGAACGTCGCCGTACGGTTTGTTCTCGATGGCAAACACCCATTGCTCTCCGTAGTGCACGACCCCGTCGTACACCGGCGTGCGGTCGCTCGGCTGGACCTCCCCCTCCCATTTTCGGTTTGTTAGGAGGATAGAGAGAACCCGGCCTTCATCTTTGCGAAGAGTCCCAACCTGGCTCCAGACGCCTCCAACGCCTTCATCGGTAGCCGTGCGCGACGGGACAACCAAGCCGTTCCCTTGCTCACGCTGTTTCTCGCGGATGGCGTCAATGAAGGCCGCCTGGACCGGTGGGACAAGACGGACCAAAACGAGAAAGGCGCGGGTCAGTCGGTCTTCTGCGTTCGCCGGCTTGTTTTCGAAGCGTCCGAAGTAGTTGGCTCGTTTCATGATTGACAGGTGGCTCTGCTATTGACGACGTCGGCGTCAGCGTTGAGCAACACCAATTCGCTAGTGAGCAGGCTGAGTACTTTCCTGCGACTCGTCACTCCTGCAGCGTGTCGTTTATTTTAGCGAAAAGCGACTCAAAATGCTCGAGCGTGTCAACGCTAAGCTCCGGTAATATCTCATCGCGCTGTCGGAGAAGCTGGTCAGCGGGCACGCCGTGATCGAATCGATCTTCTCCTTCGTATCGGGCTAAACGACGTACGATGGGATCCTCTCCATTTAGATCGCCAGACGTGACCTCTTTCTCGAACGCACGATTATAGAGATCCAGATAGTCCTTCTCAGTGAACAGGTCTTCGATGTCAGCCGCCTGCCGGTCAAGTACTCCGCCGATGGTGAGAATCCGGTTCTCCTCCAGAATGCCTTGGTCCGCCAAATGAGCTAGTCGCTGATGGCCCTTTTTCTGTGCATCGACGAGTACAGTTACGTCTAGATGATTTCCCAGTAGAGCAACGAAAGAAGGAACCTGGGACGCACCACCGACGGGAACCACTGACCACCGATCATCGAGCGTAATACGGTCCTCCTCCAGACTCTCAAGATAGTCCGAAATGACGGTCAAATAGGTATAGTCGGAAGTCCCCTCCACTACTAGATTGTGTGGACCAATGAAGAGATGTTGCACAAGATCGTACCCGAGGGCTCCCTGCAGAGGGAAAAGTGTATCCTGATCCGTGCTCGTCACGTCGTCCGAAATGGTCACCCCTTTAGGGTCTTTGTCGTCAATGTCCGTTTTGTCTTCGAGAAGTCGAACGCGTTCAAGCTTACCAGGCTGTACCATGAAGGGAGAGTGGGTCGTATATACAACCTGGCAGCGCGGAGCGAGACGCTCCTCTATGTAACGGAGAAAGTCTGCTTGGGCTTTCGCGTGCAAACCGAGAGCGGGCTCATCGAGCAAAATGACAAGCGGCTCGTCGGTATTCTCGTACTTGGAGAACGCCGCCAGAAAGGAAAAGAACCAGCGAAGGCCACTTGAGTGCTCGTCAAACGGAAGGGTCCGCCAATGGCGCTCGTCGTTGATACGTAATTTCAATTCGTCCAGAACAGCTTTCTTTCCCTGATTCCTCCCGGCCGATACCGTTTTTTTGGTAATATCAGGTTCTACTCGCAACTCCGGGTTTTGCGACCAATACTCCCGCATATCCCGTGTCAGGAAGTTTGATATGTTCTCTAACTCCCGTTTCCGGCGCTCGTAATCAGGATCCGTCAGGTAATCCTCGTCCGCTCCGCCGAGACGTAGCAGTGACCGCGCCGTCAGTTCTGACCGCTCTAACTGGGAGGAATCCGCAGTTAACACATGCTTGATGTCAACGGAGTACGGTAATCGACTGTACTCGTCGAAATAGAGGAACTTGGGAATTCGCGGCTTCACTATGCTCCATACAGCCGAGAAGAGTTCATTGTAGCCTCCAAGCCTGTCGTCAAGCTGCTCATTTACCTGTTGCGCTGCTTGCTCTGCTCTTTCTGCTTCGTTTCCTTCCTCATCCGACACCTCCTCAATAGACTCTTTGGCCTTCTCGGAAAGGTCCTTTGCATACTGACGAAGTTCATCTATCGTGTCAGCTTCTTTAGCTGGAGTTTTCGTCCCGTACGGCCATTCAATCTCGTTAACCACGTGATTGACAAAAGCCCCTTCATCAAGAAGAAGACCCCGCTTCAGATCACCTCTGTAATTCCGTGCAAGAACGACCTTCTCTTTCTGAAGGGTATTCGGTCCAAACCGCTGCTCGATCCGTTCGACTTCATCATCTTCAAACTCAAAGGTAGCTCGTATGGGTTTTACCTTATCTAGGTCTTTTCCACTCAGCCGATCTTGTTTCTCTTGCCAAGCTGGGTAGTGCGAATGGACATCAAAAGATACTCCTCCTTCCGCCGGTAGCAGCCGGTGTAGCGCGTGAAGGGATGCTGTCTTCCCAGATCCATTCTTCCCCACGAGACACGTCACGTCGGGCTCAACTTCGAAGGAAGACTCTACGATATTTCGAAACTTTCGAACTTTAACTTCGACAAGCTTCATGGGATAGAAGTGTTTACCTGAAGAAGTGCGACGTGAGACCGTTCAATGAAATGGTTGACCGAACGACTCAAGATAGATCAGCTCCCTATAGGTTCCCGCCCCTCAAACACCCCCCCACGCCCGCTCATAATCAGCCTCCCGATCACACTTGGTGAACGGCGCCTCGTAGACGATCGTGCGCTCGACGATGCCTGATTCCATGTCCTTGACCTCCTTCCACTTCTTGCTCTTGAAGCCGACGCCTGGCAGGCCGCGGTTCTTGGTGTAGATAATGCAGCCTATTGGTCGCACCACGTATCTCGCTCGTACTTGTGCGCGAAAGAAACTGGGGGGTTCGGCTTTCCGCCCTCTAAAGATACCGATCCTCCATGAACTGAATTCGGCCGTCTACTTCGGCGGCATCGAGCACGTCGGCGAGGTCATCGAGCTTCTCACGGCTAGCCTCATCGGCAGTAGAGAGCAAGTGTGCCCCGACTCCTACATCTCGTAGCGGTTCGGCTTCTCCATCAGAAACAGCCACGTCAACGCGCTCCAGGAAGGCGTCATAGGTCATGTTAATCCAGTCGCGAATTTGGTCATTTTCCTCTTCTCTTACCCCAATCTTGCGTGTCGTTACGGCCTGCATCTCGACTAAACGGCTGTTGATGTCTTTCGACTCTGGGGAGATTCCTACATGAAAGAGAATCGGAAGCACCAGAAGTTTTGTGACACGCTCAGCGTCATCCATCTCGCGCAGTGGTTCGACCATCAAACTACGGTGCTTCAGCCGTCCGATGGCTTTATTGCCCAGCTTTTTGGTGAACCACTTATTCACGCCGTAGGCAATCGGCATATTGATGCCAGGAACGATCAGCTTGAGCAGCGATCGTTCCGTAAGCTTTCGAGCTAGTGCTGTCCCTCCAAACTTACTCAGGGCTTTCTGCATTGCCTCGCGGAGACCTTTCCGGAGGGTTTTTCGCCCCAGGTATGCTGCACCTCGCGGCCCAGCCTTCAAAAGAAAATTAGAAGCCTCCTCGTATATGTTTACATCAAGGGCCAACCACAGAATGGCCATCGCATCTTCAGGGTCGTCGGTGTCCAGTTCTGCGTTCAGTATTAGGGAGAGATCATAAATTAGCTTAATCTGGCGCTGTGTGATGTATGCTAGCTCTCCCATCATCGAGGAGCCCACTAGTGCCCAAGATGTACCCCCACTCACCACCGTCGACAGTTCACCTGCACTGACGGCAGCAGCGGCAGCTGCCCCAGCCGCACCGGTGTATTTTGCTGCCGTGTCTTTCAACTGATGGGCGGTGCGCAGATCATCCAACCCTGGATACTTCTCCTCAAAGTACTCAGCGCTTACATTTTTGGAGCGTTTGCTGAGGACCTGTCTGATCAACTGGACCAGCCAGTTTCCCTTTCGGAACTCTTCGGGCGACATATCGCCAAACTGGTCGCGCAACTCAGCAATTTCCTCCTCGACTTCTTGTCTTTCCTCCTTTCCAAACATGACAGACGGTACTCTTCGACAAAGGCTTTTGATAATCGGTTAGCTCCTTTACTCAAGCACCCCCCACGCCCGCTCATAGTCTTCCTCCCGATCGCATTTGTCGAACGGCGCCTCGTAGACGATCGTGCGCTCGCCGGGGCCGCCCGGTTGCGTGTCGTCTTCGATCGTGCGCTCGACGGTGCCCGAGGTCTTGTCCTTGACCGTCTTCCACTGCTTGCTCTTGAAGCCGACATCGGAAAGGCTCCGATTTTTCGTGTAGATGATGCGACCGTTCTGGTCGTACCACGTGTTCTGCTCGTACTTGCGCAGGACCGGAAACTGCACGCGGTAGCCCGTCTGCAGCTCGTCGAGGGTGAGGCCGAGGGCCTGGGCGGCCAGGACGTCCAACTCGACCATAGCCTGCCGCCGCGCGTAGCGGGTGCGCAGTGGGGTGTCCCAGTCCCACGTGTCTGTCAGATCTGAGAAGTCGGTGTCCGCGGTCAGACGCGGGTCGTCCTTCGTCCAGGCGTCATCGGTGAAGGCGTCCTGCCAGCTCTCGGCCCACAGGTCGGCGTAGTGGGTGGTGAGGCTGTTGAGTAAGAGTGTACGAACAACAAGCTGCTGCTCGAAAGACTTTGGAATTGGGAGATGACGCGCCATACTTTCACGAAAACGCGCGTTTCCTGTCACTTTGACCCAGAAGTCATAAGGGACGCTTGAAAACAAACCCACCGTCTGGAGCATCAGCCTGGAGTCACGAAATGCTATCGTTCGCAATGTGTCGATATGCCCACTCTTTTTGGGTATCACAGTTGTAATTAGAGTTCTGACACCCGACTGTGAAAGCATACTACGTGCCATAAGACGATAAAATGATGTGACAGGTTGCTCGTTACCCCAAGACACATTGGGGGTACGGCGAAGATATTCCTCATCAGAGCACGCAGGGATGTAATTTGTTCTAGGGAGGTAGTCAGCGGGCAGATTAGTGAAATCAATTTGTTCGTAGGCTCGATGAGTGCTACAATCACGGTCGGGCGTCTGAAAAAGCGGAGTGGAGACAAAAAAGTGCGGGCCGCTAACTATCCAGTTCCGGGCGTCGCTAATGAATTGGGTGTCACGTTCGATTATACCGTTTTCTTGAGCAGCTGCCTCGCCCCATTGCCTGGTCGAAAAGTATTCCTCCTCAAATTCGCTCAAATAGCGAGGTTGATCAGCGAATTTACGCAGCACGTTCACGATCTGACGAGAATGAAGAACAGGGAGTTGTGCCGCGCGCGGTGGTGTATCTTCGTCTCCGTAGAGCCTCGCAAAAAGAGCCAATACTTCGTCGTCAATTTTAATGATTCGCTCGGCGTGGCCAGCAGTGTTCCACTCATGGTTTTCATCCTTTATCCCTGGGACAGGACCTCGTCCATCATGAGCAAAGCAATCCTCTACCGTGGAAGGTGTGAAGAGATTAGCGAGATTGACGAACTCCACCGCTTCTCTTGAGGCACAGCGATAGACGTTAATACTATACTTCTTCCGATTTGCGATAGGAAATAACTTCTTCTCGTTTTGGAACTGGAAATGGGCACGCAGGCGAGGGTAAAGTGCTTTTCGAAAGAGCCCACCGTTTGCGTCGTCGTAAACACCCTCTGGATGCAGAAAGGCAGATACCCCATCGTCCTTACCAATAAGCCAACTCTGCGGGAGAAAACATTTGTAGGAGTTTGTCTGCATCCCCTGCAGGAGCGGGTAGTTCTGCTTGGCGTTCTGAAAGGCCTGCGTACCCTCATCTTCTTCGTAGTCGGCGAGATACTCCTCCCGAAGGTTACTTTCCCCAATTATTTCCGTTCTGTTCTTCGACACTTTGCTTTTAGACCAGCCACGGACTTCGACTTTAGGTTCTGCATCACTAAGTATTCCAGTATCGTCCCACTCCACTTTCACCCACGGCGGGTTCCCAATCGTCAGGTCAAAGCCCCCACGCCGCTCGAAGAGGTCGGCGTACTCCAGCTCCCAG
>JAHENZ010000195.1 GCA_018609755.1 Salinivenus sp.
AGCTCCAGCTCCAGGGCCTTGAGGTCCCGGCGCTGGGCCGCACGACGGAGCATGCCGATCGACGCATCGGGCAACGCGGCGCTGCTGAGAGCAAGCTGCATGTGAGCCTCTATATTTTGTGTTTCGTAATGAATGCCACGAATCCGCCGCCACTACTCAAGTTATATTAGCTACTTAACGTTTTATTTCTAGTAAAAATCTCGGCCTCGGGTCGGCGCTCTCAAGCCGAGACCTGGTTCAGGCCGCAGGTTCGGTAATCTCGTACGAGCAGGAGGAATTCCCCTCTGGAATGTGAGCGACTCGTTCGAGCTTCCCCCCGAAGATCTCCTTGTAAAACTCTTCCTCCAGCCGACACGGGATGCGGGTCTCTTTCACCGACTCGGGAAAAGGGCAGTTGCACTCCCGAATCGTCACCTCACCTTCCTCGCGGGAAATGTGGGGCATAAAGCCTTCCTCCTCCAGAATTTGCCGGAGGGTTTCCACCTTTTCGTCGATGTCGCCGGACGCGACCTCTTCCAGTTTTTGCTTGACTGCTTCGGTCCGGTCGTTCCAGTACGACTCAAAAAACGTCTGTACCAAATCCTCCGCCCCCTGCTCCTTCAAGAAGTGGACGAGTCGGCCCATAAGCTCTCCGTCCCGCGACGGAAAGAGTACCTTGGCTCGCCGGGTCATCTCGTATCGATGGCTCGGGCGCCCTCGTCCCTTCCGCTCCACGGTCCGATCAAGGAGGCCCTTTTCCTTGAGCTGCAAAAGGTGCTCTCGCACGGTCGTACGGGCCATGCCGAGGGCGTCCATCGCCTCGTCGACGGAAAGACTTCCCCGTCGCTTGATAATCTGTAGCAGCTCGCGTCGTGTGTCGGACGAAACGAGATCGAGGGCGGAAGACATGGGTGGATTGATTCTATTCGTGTCGTGCGTGGGGACCCGCTATTCTCATCGGGCGATGCTCCCAAGAAGCAGCCACTTTGGACGACGGGGCTCCCCCTCTCCCTTTCTCAACAGCCCGTCGCCCCTCAGGTTGTGCCCGAACAGGTCGTCGACTGGAGAAGCACGTAGGGCCTTCCCGGTCGGGCCGTCGGGAAAGGTCACAAACGATGGATTTGAAGTCCCGAAGCGGGAGCCCCCACCTCAACACGAAGACTACTCTTCCACCTTCGAAATCTTCACGCGCCACTCCTTCGGTCCCTGTTCCAGGTACTCCCACTCCATCTGTCCGGGACGCTCGGCCTGGAACTGGTGGTAGAGCGGCTTTGGATCGTGGTCATTCAGGAGCACAAAGTGGTCGCCCGTCTCCAGATCGTCGAACGTCTGAAAGATGGTCGGATGCTTTTCGCGCGGGGGGATCGGGCGTACGTCGAGGGTCTTTTCTTCGGCGGTTGTCATAATGCTTAGCACTATTGGTTTTCAGTAGACGCTGCAATCCCAAATCAACCGATGTCCGCCTGTCACGGACAGGGCACGATGAGTTGGGAATCTCAGGGTAAACGATCCTCCCCCTATTCACAAGTTAAAGTAGTTAGTTAACGATTTATTCAATGTTTATCGTACTCTTCAACTCGCTCGCTCCTCCCTCCTCCTAGACCGCCTCGCGAGTGAAGCTTCGCGTGAAGCTCTAATTAATACAAGATACTCCGAAAACCGAAATAAGGAGCCCGCGTTAGTGTATCAGCCTTGTAACGCAGTGAACGAGACGACAGCCTTTTTCCACCAACGCGGGCGTCACAATGTCTACTCAACAACAAGAAGCCCCAAACGCCGAGCCCGAGAACCGTCCCTGGCAGCAACAACTGTACGATAGCATTTGGCTCCTTGCGGGGGCGGCGTTTCTGTTTTTCGTGCTCTCCTACGTCGTGTGGGGTCTCGTCGACATTCTCACCGTTCCAACTGGATAAGCCATGAGCTCTCCCCTCAAACCGCAAACCGACAACTGGTGGGACGTGCCGGTCCACTGGGACGAAAAGGTCTGGATCGGCATCAGCGTTTTCTGGGCACTGGTCCTGTTCGGTTGGATGACTGCCTGGGGCTCGATCGGCAATCAAACGCAGGAAGGCCCCACCTATCAGGTGAGTCCGAATGCCTTCCAGACGAAGATTGACAGTTTCAAGGCCCGGGCAGAAGAAACCGATCGCGGCTTTCGGCCCGCCGGTAGCGACGTCTACATCGCTGGCATGCGATACGGCTTCGACGGTCTCCCCGTCGTGCTGAAAGCCGGAAAGGAGTATGATTTCCATCTAAGCAGCTACGACGTACAGCACGGGTTCGGAGTCCGCCCGAACGACGCGCTCAGCAAACAGATGACCCTTCAGCTCCTCCCCGGGTACGAGTGGGTCCTGCCAATGACCTTCGATGAGCCCGGGACCTATCACGTGGTCTGCAACGAGTTCTGCGGCGTGGGCCACCGCACCATGCACGCCAAATTTATCGTCGAGAAATAGTGCCGACGCCATGGACCCCTCTACTACTGCTCCCCGCTCCGGCCTCCTCGGCCTCTTCGACAATCCGTACGACGAGGAGGGCTTCCGTACGTGCTCGGTGACGGGGCTCAACATTCACCGTTCCGTCGAGAACTACGTCAAGCTCTTCGGCCTCACAGCGGTCGTGGCTCTGCTCGTGGGCGGCATTGCAGCCATCTTCGTGGCCATGACGCGCTGGGAACTGGTGAGCCTTACCTCCGCCCCGGACTTCTACAACTGGCTCAGCGTCCACGCCTGGAATCTGCTGATCTTCTGGATGGTGTTTATGGAGATCGGCATCCTTTACGTGGGCGGGCCGATGGTGCTGGGCCGAAAGTTGCCCACCCCCAGCCTGGCCAAAACCGGCTGGATCGTCATGCTCGGATCGGCGGTGTGGATTAACGTTGAGCTCTTTACCACGAGCGCCCCTGACAGCGCCCCCCTCCTCACTTCCTACGCCCCTCTCCCGTCGTCGGCCGGGTTCTACCTCGGCACCATCGTCTTTATCCTCGGCACCATCATCGCGGCGCTCCCGTTCCTGATTTCCATCTGGCAGGAAAAGACGGAGCACCCCAACCGGAGCCTTCCGCTGGTGTCCTTCGGGGCATTCATCACGGCCATCGTGGCCCTCGAAGCCCTCATTGGCGGCCTCATCACGTACGTCCCCACGTACCTGTGGCGCATCGGGATCGTCGAGCACATCGATGCGGCGTGGTACCGGCAGATGTACTGGATCATCGGTCACGGAAGCCAGCAGATTAACCTGCTGGCGATGATCACGGTCTGGTACTTCCTGACCCACGTCGTGGGCGGGGCGGAGGTCGTCAGTGAAAAGGTGTCGCGCACGGCCTTTATCCTGTACCTCTTCTTCATCAACATGGGGGCGGCACACCATCTCATGGCCGATCCCGCCCTGGCCACCGTCTGGAAGGAGTGGAATACCTCCTACGCCGTCTACGGGGCCGTCATTGCGAGCATGATCCACGCCTTCGCCATTCCCGCCGGCCTCGAAGCCGGACGCCGGAAGCGCGGGCAGGGCAAAGGCCTCTTCAGCTGGTTGATGTCCGCTCCGTGGAAGGATCCCGTCTTCTCGTCGGTCATCTTCGGCATCATTCTGTTCGGCTTCCTGGGCGGCATCACAGGGGTCATCATGGGCCAGATGCAGCTGAACCTGACGTGGCATAATACCTTCGCCACCGTCGGCCACTTTCACGCGACGGTGGTCCTGGGGACCACAATCACCTTCATGGGACTCGTCTACTTCGTCATCCGCCTGCTCTTTCGGCGGAAGCTCTTCCTCAAGCCTCTGGCGCAGCTGCAACCGTACTTCTACGCCGGGACGATGAGCCTCACGACCCTCATGATGCTGTATCTCGGCATCCTGTACGGCATCCCGCGGCGCCATCCGTCGGTGACCGACATTCCGGGAACAGAATTTGACTTCGCCGCCGCCGAGCCACTGTTCTGGGTCTTCGGCGTGGCCGCTATCCTCGCAATCACCGGTGGAGCCCTCTTCATCCTGGTCGCCGTGGGGTCCCTCCTCTTCGGTGAGCCCACCGATCCGTCGAGTCTCGTGCCGGCGGTCGAACCGGTGGAAGACGACGACACGTCCCTCCACGCCCAATCGGTGCGGGGAACCTTCACGCTGACGCTCGTCTTCCTGGCCGTCTTTGTGGTCACGTACGTGCTCAACTGGTATCTGCTCTCCCGGCTCTGGCACATCGGATAGGGCCGTTCTCTCTCCACCGCTCCCGTTCTGTTCGACATGGATTCGTCTCCCCCAACGACAAGTGTCATCTCTGACTCGCACGACTCGAAGACCGGGTCCGCAGAGCGGAAGAACGGCGCTCAGAACGCAACGCTGCCCCCCGGATACGAATCCTCGTCGAGCCAATCGAACGGACGCACGCCCTCGGCCCAAAACGAGTCCGCATCCACACGAACGCACTCACTGCTGACGCGCCTCTGGCGCACCATTAAGAGCATTTACTACGCCAGCAGTCCGGCCTGGCAGTTTTTGAAGAGCGGCGCCTTGTTTTTCTTCGGCCTGTTCTGCTGGTCGGCCGCGAACCTGTTGCTCTCCTACGAGCCAAGTTGGCACTGGACCTACTTTCTCATGGCGTACGGCTTCCTCCTGACGCCGTACGGCCCGTTCACGCACCTCGTGCTCGTTCCCTACGTCATTCCGTGGCTCCGGCGGCGCAAGCGAGACCATTGGCTGCACGTCCTCGGCCGGCACCTCACCCTGACGAGCCTCACGCTCTTCTTCGGCGCGGTGTTGTGGTTGGGTCTGTCCTCTCCTTCGTTCATGCAAATGGACTTCCGAGCGACGAGCAGCGCCGAAGCGGTCGATGTCAATCCGACGCTGGTCTGCTCCGAGCCCGCCGACGACGACGCCCTCATTGCCTGCCATCTCGAACAAACCGCCGGCGTTGGGACCATTACCGTCGAATCCGGGGGCACGCAACAACTGCAGCGGACGGAGCCGCCCTTCGCGTTTTCTCTCCGCCGCGAGCAGCTTGTCGAGGTGGTGGGCCAGCTCCAATTTCAGGTCGTCGTACACGACACGGAGGGGGCGTCCGTGCGACGATTCAATCGAACGGTTTCGCGTGTCCGATAGGCACAGCGTCGGCCTGTGGTGCCGCGCCGAACCGACGGAGCTTAATGGGACCCTCGCTGTGGAAGTCCCCGCACCCGGGGCCACAGCACCCAGAGCACCAGTAGCCCAGCCCCAAACTCGGCCCCTCGCCCCGCCACCCAAAGGCCGGGGACGGTCCCCCATTGTGCCCCAACGACCCCCAGAATGCCTCCATTCAACAGGGCCCACGCCGTCCAGAGCCGACGGTCCGAGGAGACTTGATTGGCAAAGGGCAGGATCCACAGGGCCACCCCGAAGGCCAGCTGGCATACCCATCCCAGCAGCATTCCCTCCACGTGGAGGGGGCGCAGCGCAAACGGCACGGTCGGCAATGTCCCGCCGGTGGCCGCCAGGCGCCACGCCCCGGCCGAGGCCCCGATCGCAAAGTGCACCAGGGCCGTCCGTACAAACCAGATGCTAATCGTAGACATCAGGAAGTGGCCTCGGGGTGTAGTTACAGATTGCTGGGAGTGTGAGCTACTTCGGGCGCACGCGACTCCAGAAATGCACCACCAGTAGGAGACTCGCCCCCCACTGCAGAACCGCGGACATAGCAAGGCTCCACGTCTGCACCGATGCGGGGATCAGACCGGGTTCTGCTCCCACTCGCAGGAGCACACCCGTATTCAGCAGTCCGTAAGCGATCCACATGAGACGGGCCGAGGGCTGCGTGCCGGGAGCGGGACTGGGAAACAGCCAGAAGGCCACTCCGAAAATCAGCTGTGTGAGCCAGCCGACCGTTAGAAGGTGCAACTGCGGCAACCAGAGCGTGGAGGCTGTCCCCGGCAGGAGCCCGGCCGTCTGTCCGGCCCGAACGAGCGCGAGCCCGAGGGCGAGGACGAGGTGCAACAGGGCGGTCTTAATGAGCCAGCGGGCGGGTGTAGGCATAACGAGAATGGCCCCTGGAGTCGAGAGAGGCGATGAATCTACACAAGAGCACGGGCCCGCGGGAAGAGAATGCTGTTTTCCTTGTGCACGTGCTGGTGGGTGTCGGTCCCCAGCGCCTCCAGCCCGTCCATAACGGCCCGAAAGCTGTTGCAGCCCCACTCCGGCACCGTAAAGTCTTGGGAGAGCGTGCGCATTCGCTTCAGCGCTGTTCCCGTCTCGTCGTGTTCTTCTTCCATGCAAGCAATGGGATCGCCGTCTAGGGCGTCCGGCGCGGGCGTCGTGGCGTCCTCCACGCAGGCCCGAATGAACGGAAACACGATCTTTTCCTCCTTCTCGATGTGGGCCTCCATGCTGGGCTTCAGTTCTTCGAAGACCTCCCTCACGGAGACAATCCAGGGCGCGTCCGTTCCGTGGACGTGAGACACCTTTTCGAGGAGATCGCCCAACCGTGGCAACTCACGTCGGAGGTACGCGTGGTGCGTCTCTTCAATGTGATTGATGAGTTCATCAAGTGGGGCTGCCGACCAGTTTATGCCCTCTCCCCCGGCCCCGTCGTCCGCATCGAGGTCAACGTCTGATTCGAGCATGCGGATGACCGTATCGGCGTCAAGGCCTTCCATTGCACAGGCGGTTCGCAGGGAGCGATCGCCCCCACAGCAGTAGTCGACCCCAAGCCGTTCGAAGAGACGAGCGGACGAGGGATGCTCGGCGACAATCTGACCGATGGAGGTTTCCGAATTGAAGGTCGTCATGGAGAATACCTGGGTATGGATGGAGTGCAATGGATTCGACTCGCCAAAATAAAAACGTCTTTTAGCTAATTAATCTGATTGGTTAGACGCAGCCTCGTGCTGGTTGTTTCGCCTCTCTCACTGCTGCGTTCACTACACGAGCCGTGAGACGGGAGACCGTCTCACTCCCCGAAACGGAGGAAGGCAATTTAAAAAGCTATTCACCTAATTAATTTCAATGCGTTGGACCGTTTGCCCGAGTCATCGCTTCAACGAGACACACAAATGAAGACCGTCGACTGCTGTCCACAAGCAGACGGCTCCGCAAAACTCTCAAACGATCGCACCCCGACGTGATGGACGAAGAGCAAACCCCAGCGAACCAGCAAACCGTTTCCCGCCGCGACTTTCTACAGCGGCTCGGTCTTTTCGGCGCGGTCGGTGTAGGAGCGACGTCGCTCCTCGTCGGATGCGGAGGCGAATCCAGCGAGAATAGCGGCTCCTCCAATCAGTCCTCCGCCGCATCCGGAAGCAAATCGTCCGGCGGAAGCGGCGACGTGGCCAAAACCGTTACGCTCCACCCGAAGGGCAACCAGATGAAATTCAAAGAGACGGAGTTCACCGTCCCTGCCGGAGAGAAGGTAGAACTCGTGTTCGAGAACACGGCATCGAGCCCCTCGATGCAGCACAACGTGGTGATCGCTGCGTCCGGATCTGACGGGCTTCTCAAGAAGATTGGGCAGGCCGGTACACAGGCTGGATCTACAAATGATTACGTTCCTCAGGAGGGAGACATCACGGAACAGATCCTCGCCCACACGCCCATTGCAAAGCCGGGCGAAACCGTCTCCATCACCTTCACGACCCCGTCAGAGGCCGGCGAGTATGGCTACGTGTGCACCTATCCCGGCCACTGGGCCACGATGCAGGGAACGATGATTGTGGAGGGCTAACATCCGGCTCCTAACCCACGTTCGGAAGAGGGGACCTGCGTCGGTGACAGTCGCGGGGGGAGAGAAGGCGGTTTCCCTCCTCCCGCGATCCCCGCCTTCCGGCACGTGATTTGTATACCCCGCCCCTTCGATTCCCTCCGTCTTTCCAATCCGTGAAAGATGGATCCCGTCTACGACTGCGAGCGAAAGGAGGCCTTGGGAATCTATTCACGCAACGGGAAGCCCAGGGGAGTCCCTGATTTTGACGGGTGTCCTGTCGTTTTTGAGCCCCCTACCCCCTCTCTACTTCCGGAGGTAAGCAGAATTACTTCATTTCTTATACTTCGGTCGGGATCTGTTTGAGGAATGTGTGCTGGAGCTTCCGGGCTGCGGAGAAGCTGAGCCCTGTCCCCTGCACGATGATGAGTGGTCCGACGAAAAAGAGCGAGACGCAGGGCTTGGCTGTCCATGTCGATACGATGAAGCGCAAAACTACTCACGAAAACCGAGCAAGGGCAGGAGTGAGAGAGGTCAGAAGAGGCGTGGGACTGGAACTGCCGTCGTCTTTAGATGTGCAGGAAGACGTATCAATTCCAGCGACGAAGCCCATGATCCATGGAGGAATCTCTCGCAAATGGCGACCCCACGTCGTCCAAACCGGACGTGGGGCGTCTACACGTCCTCACGGACTTCCACCTTCAACAACAACACGCTCACGCAGAGCTTGCTCGCATGGCGGTTCGCGGTGGGGCCGACACGATTCAGTTCCGACAGAAACATGGGGGGATCCAGAACATCCTGATCGAAGCCCGTACGGTGGCTCAGGTGTGTCAGGATGCGTCCATTACACTCGTAGTGGACGACCGAGTCGACGTGACGCAGGCCGTTGGAGCGACGGGCGTGCATTTAGGACAGAACGACTTTCCCGTGAACGCGGCCCGGTCCATCTTAGGCCCCAACGCGTTGATCGGAGCCACCGCTACGACCCCAGAACAAGCAGTTGAGGCCTACGAACTAGGGGCCGACTACGTCGGGTTTGGCCCGGTCTTTCCAACTACGTCCAAGCGAAACCCCAAGTCGGTCAAGGGACCGGAAGGGGTTCGCGACGCGAGCGAGGCCGTCCCGATCCCCATCATAGCAATCGGCGGCATCACACACGATCGGGTACGGCCAACGCTTGAAGCCGGAGCCTACGGCGTTGCCGTCCTCTCAGCCGTCTGCACGGCCAACAATCCTGAACGCGCCACCGCTCGCTTCCGAGCAGCCATCGACGGCGTACAGACCGAATCCTAACGGCTACGCGTTGGCCTGAATCGCATCGACGATCCCTTCGGGCGAGGGCGACTCCGCCACCGCCTGTACGGACAGTCCCTCTTCTTCCAAAGCAGCAGCGGTGGTGGGCCCGATAGCGGCACAGCGGTAGGACGTGAGCGGAATCTCGGACTTCCGAATGGCCTCCAGCCCCGAAGGGCTAAAAAAGACGAGCCACGCGGATTTCGCCGACGTGGGCAACGACAAATCGCTTCGGGTGTGTGTCTCGTATACCACCTGTTCCTCGAATGTGATGCCCGCGTCGCGCAAGCCTGCCGGCAGTGTGTCTCGACGGCGATTCCCGGACAGGAAAAGTAGGGGCTGTTCCGGATCCGCCTCGGCAATCCAGGACGCGAGCGCCCCGGCATTCCCGCTGTCTTCTCCCAATACCTCGAAGCCGAGCGCTCGAAATTGGGCGGCCGTCTTCGGACCGACGACGTACACGGGAGCGCCGGACCAAGCATCATGGAGCGCTTCGTTCTCCTCTAACACCTGCTGTAGTGCTCGTCCCGCCCGTGAGGACGTGGCGATAATGCCTCCATACTGCTCCCGTTGGCGAAGCCGCTCACGGAGCGCGTCGCCGTGGGGAAATCGAAATTCAAGCACCGGATGGCACTCGGCTTGGAGCCCAGCGGACTGGAACGCGCGGACGTAGGGATCCGGATCGTCCGGGGCCCGAAGCAAGAGCACGTCCGGCACGGAACCGTCCATCATCCGAAAGAAAATATTGGGGTTTGGAAACTACGGGCGAAAGTGGGCCCCGGCCTCCGCCTCTTCGCCCAAGATTCGCTCCAGGATCGCTGCGCCGCCGGCGTCCAGCAGATCGTTCGCCAGCTCTCGGCCCAGGGCTTCTCCCTCCGCAGGCGGACAGGAGCGTCGATCTCGGTACTGCTCCGTGCCATCCAGCGCGGCAATGCACGCCTCCAGTACGAGGGCTCCCTCGTCGTCGAGGTGCGCCCATGCCCCCAGCGGGACCTGACATCCCCCACCGACCGTCCGCAGAAAGGCCCGTTCGGCCGCCGTGGCCGTCTCAACGTCCTCGTCGTTCAGCAACTCCCGGAGTCGATCGGCGAGGTCGGGATCGTCGGCCGAACAGGCAACTCCGAGGGCCCCCTGTCCCACGGCCGGCACCATGATGCTGGAACCGATGCGGTCGCGGATATGAGCGGAAAGTCCCAATCGCAGGAGTCCGGCCATAGCAAGGATCATCCCGTCCCAGTCGCTTTCGATCAGCTTGTCAATTCGAGAATCCACGTTCCCGCGGACCGGCACCACCTGAAGGTCGGGGCGCCACGTTCGAATCTGTGCTTTTCGTCGGAGAGACGCCGTCGCGACCGTGGCCTTCATCGGCAAGTCTTCGAGGTGCCCGTCGAACGACGGGTGTGCCACGAAAGCATCAAATGGGTCTTCCCGCGGCCCGACAGCTGCCAGCGTGATTCCGTCCGGCACAGTGGACGGGATGTCTTTCAGCGAGTGGACTGCGAAGTGAATCGCTCCGTCCAGCAGGGCCCGATCGAGTTCCTTCGTGAACACCGCCTCGTCCCCGATCTCAGAGATCGGAACGTTCTGCGACTCATCTCCTCTCGTGGTAACGGTTTGAAGCGTGACTCGATGTCCTTCAGCTTCAAGTCGAGATTTCACGACGTTTGCCTGGCGGAGCGCCAATTCGCTGCTGCGGGTACCGAGAATGAGAGGATCGGGAATCGACATAGACGGACAGCGAATTTGCAAAAAACCGGCGGAAGACGGAGGGACCACGGATCCGCCTCAACCCAGACCGTGCACGGCCTCCGTTCACCTACTCCTCAGCAGAGGGGTTTGAGGCATACTGGGCGTCTCCGGGCGACGCCTCATTGAGTTGAAGGGCGTCGTGCAACGACTTCGCTTCTGCACTCTCGTCTCCCGTCTCGTGGGTGAGGTACGGACAACGAGACGGAGCGTCGCTCAGCGTCGGCGACTTTTCCTCATCAGCCTTTGGGAGCGTACGCCCGCCGGAGTCCTCGGAGGGGGCAAAAAGCGCGTGCAACAGCTTAATGCCTTGGACGAAGTCAATACTGTCGGGATCCACGTTCTTCAACCGGACGATGGGAACCGCAAGCAATTTCTGCATGATCGACTCGGTGAGGCGGTCGACCTCTTTGCGGTCCATGTCCGTGCGATGGGCATGACGATCCACCTCCTGCTCCCGAATGGAATCGAAGGTTTCCCGGATCGCCTGAATGGCGGGCTGAAGGGCCTCTTGGTGGAACACCCAAGTCACGAAGTCGCCGAGGAGGTCTTCGCAGATTTCCTTCGCGTTCGGCACTGCCGAGCTCCGTTGATCTTGTACGTCCTCGGTCCAGGCCTGTAGATCATCCAGGTCGAAGACCGTGTAGCCCGTCCGGGCATCAAGGGCCGGATCGACGTTTCGGGGACGGGCAATGTCGACCAACAAACGGGCCGAAGAGGTCGACGGGCGTTCGGGGATCTCGGGAGCCTGAAGGACCGGCTCGGGGGCGCCGGTGGCAACGATCGTGAGATCGGACTCAGCTACAGTCTGGTGTCGCTCCGTCCAGGGGACGACTGTACCGTCGTGGGCCTTCGCCACCTTACGAGCGCGATCCGGCGACCGATTCGTGATCCGGATCGAGGCAGGCACATCCTCCCGCAACGATTTGAGCGCGAGACGCCCCATTTTTCCGGCCCCGACCAACAACACCTCTAGGTCTGACAGCGATTGTTCTGTCGTCTGGGTTGCAAAGTGCTGCCGAGCCATCTCGACGGAGGCCGTCGAGACCGACGCCGCTCCACGAGAAAGGAGCGTCTCGGACGAGACGCGCTTCGCCGCCCGGAAGGCGGTATGGAAGAGGCGATGCATCACGGAGTGGACCTGCCCAGCATCCACGGCCCGCTGGTAGGCCTCTTTCACTTGGGCCAAAATCTGCTGGTCCCCCAGAACCATCGAGTTCAGCCCCGCCGTCACATGTAGAATGTGACGGATCGCGTCCTCATTCGTCCGGCGAAAGGCATCCTCGGCCGGCCAGGAGGTCCCTGCCGCTCGCACGAGGGCCTGCTGGACCCGGCGAACGTCGGGCTCTCGGCCATAAAGATAGGCCTCAGTCCGGTTGCAGGTGGACAATAGCACGACCTCAGCATCTTCACTGAGGATCAGTGCGTCGTACACCGCTTGTTGGTCATCGACATCCAGGGCAAATGCATCCGTTTGTTCAACGGACGCGTGCTCGTGATTGACTCCGAAGGCGTAAAACGTCATGAAGGGCAATCAGCCTATAAGGACAGCGTCCAATCTGATACATTCCAATAGAAGCCCTGTTCATGTCCGGACGTTGAATAAGAAATGAGTTCCAAAGCTCCAAAAGAGCAGTGACGATTGGATTTCAAGAGACAAGGGTTCCGTATCGAGGAGACGTCCAGGATTGGATGACGACCGAGTCTCGATGATTCAGAATTCGGGAGCCTGGATCCAACTCCTTCCCTACGTCTTCGATTTGACGAATCAGGCCTGGACGTGTCCAAGGAGTGTGCCAGATGTCGCCACATGCGTATCGGACACGCTTATCACCTGCACCGTGAAGCCCCCCTCCCCTATAAACCCCTCCCCTATAAAGAGGCACGAAAGTCCCACTTCTAGTGAGGAATACGTTGAGTTGGGCTGTCGGAAGTTGTGAACGAAAACGCCCCCGGACGAACCCAGCCTATACAACACATTTTACGAATTACATTCCCCCAACAGAGCAACAAAAAAGATTATTCGACTCTCCTGAACCATACTCTCGGCGTGCATCAAATGTGAATAATAGGGGAGACCGATTGATTTGAGCGGAAGCAGAGTCTACATTGACTAATAGTTTATACTGATTATGTTGCTCCAAAATGCAGACATTGAGAGAAAACCTCCGTCCATCGCTCGGCTAAACGTCGGGAACGAGATGGGCTGGGATTAGAGGTCGGTTGCTTTCTTATTTTTTCGTCGCCGTTATGAAACGGTTCTTTAACATCCTCGCGATCGCTGTTGCCGTCTGGCTTTTTGGCAGCTTCGCTGGGGTCATGTTCGATGGCACCCACCAAAATCTTTGGACGCAGAGTTTAATGTGGGCGCTGTTGTCCTGCGTCATTTTGGCCCCTGTGTTCTTATTCGTTTGGTCTGGTGACTCCTCTTCTGAACCAACATCGTCCCAAGACGAACCGTTTGACGTAGAGGAATCGATGGAGGTAAACGATCAGGGTGCTGATCAGGAAGCGGAGGGATGGCCCTACACGTCCGAGCAGAAAGAGTCGGGATCCAGCAGTACGGGAACGGTGACCCCGAATAACTGAGATCTCGTCTTTCTAACTTCCCCTCCCTACTCCACCTCCTCCCCCGTCTCCTCCGACTCCGTCGGAATGGTAAGCACCGGGCACGGTGCCACCCGCACGATGCGCTCGGTGTTACTTCCTAGCAGAAACCGACTCATCCCTGTGAGTCCGCGGGTCGCCATGACAATCAGATCTACGCCGTGTGTCTCCGCGAAGTCCACCACGTCTTTTGAGACATCCCCTTCCCGCACGTGGTACGCGCTTTTCACTTCAGGTCCCTCTACGTTCTCGTTGAGTTGCTTCAACGCCCGCTCAGCGTTCTCCACAATCTCTGGGTCCATCTCAACCACCCCGAGGCCCGGAAGTCCGGTGTCACTAAAGGTCGGTACGGTTCGCTTCTCTGCCACAAACAGAAGGTGCAAACGGGCCTGATAGGTGCTCGCAAACGTTTTGGCTGTACTTAGAGCATCTTTCGAGTAGTCTGAAAAGTCAATCGGGGCCAGGACGTCCTGGTACGATACGTCTTCGTCTTCTTCCGTCCAAGGAACTTCCTCCCGTACCGTCATAACCGGACAAGGTGCATGACGAACAATCTTGTTCGCTACGTTCCCCAGCATCAGGCGGTCGAGCCCCTTTCGCCCGTGGGTCCCCATTACGACGAGGTCGACTTCACGCTCCTGAACGTACTCGTGAATGGAATCCGCGACGTCAAAGCTGAGCTGAAGCGATACGGTCGTTTCAAAGTCATAGAGGTCCTTCTCCGGAGCGAGCTCTTGAAGCCGCTCTTGCGCCTCCGTCCGAATTTGCTCGCGCAACTTCACTGCCCGCTGCTGGGCATCCGTAATGCCATACCAATCCGGATCCAGCTCATTCACCACGTGAAGAAGGTGGAGGCGAGCCCCAAATCGATCCGCCATCTCCACGGCGTGAGAAAGGGCATGGTCGGCACAGGCGGAAAAGTCCGTCGGCAAGAGAACGTTGTCGAGAGTCATAGACGCTGTGTGTGTTATATTGAGAAGTTGATAGGAGAAATACGTTCAGGAGTCGGCATCCAAACCTAACGTGAGGATGTAGGAAGGAGAGATTTCCCAAAGGATTTTACGACGAAGACGGGTGCGGACGCCCGCCGGGCAATGCGTTCGGTGACACTTCCGAGGAGCAACCGATCAAGTCCCGTACGCCCGTGAGTGGCAATCACGATTAAATCCACGTCGTTCTGTTCTTCGTAGTCGAGGATGACGGAGGGCGCGTGACCAACGGCCGTGTCAATCATCACGTGTTCGTACCCAATCTCATCCCTCGCCATGTCGGCCAAGGATTCTTCCACCCGTTCAATCACTTCCGCCCCCGGGACGTTGGCCATCTCCATGCCGTATGCCGATGGGTACATGACTTCCTCTACTGCGTGGAGAAGCGTGATCTGAGCTCCGTAGGTCAGCGCAAGCTCTTTCGCGTGCCGGACCGCCGCGGTCGACTCCTCCGAAAAGTCCACCGGGGCCAAAATATTCCGGACGTTCCAATCGGAGGCCGAATTGTCGTGGGTGCGGACGGTAAGCACGGGACACGGAGCAGTGCGAAGCACCTCCTCCGCCACACTTCCGATCAACATGCGTTGCATTCCCCGCCGACCGTGTGTGCCGACGACAACGAGGTCAATGTCCTGACCTTCGGCGTAAGACACGATGGCTTCGGCAGGAGACGAGGCATCGACTTGCTCCTGCTGAAGAGAAAGATTTTCCACGTCGATGGGCTGAGACGGCGGGTCGTCCGTGTTCAACAGATTCGCCAAAGCCCCCGTCGAAAGCGGAAACTGCTCAGCCATGCCCTGACGGACGGCCTTCTTTCCCTCCCGTACATTGAGGACGTGAAGGTCTGCGTCGTGCCACTGCGCGAGGGCCGCAGCGTGAGGGAACGCCGTCTCCGCCCCCTGGGAAAAATCGGTCGGCCAGAGAATTTGTTGGATCGAAAGCATGGGTGGCGTCGGAATCGCTGAGTCTCCTTCTTACAGAAGCGAAGGAATCGAAGCCGGTTACAGGTCATCGGCCCGATCAGCTCACGGGTACTTTAAGGGTGATAAATATCGCGTGGAGCTGCAACCGGAGTTCCCTCGATAGCCTACAGGTGTCCCTCCCCCCGACGCTGTGGGGACAGGCCCCACCTGTGGAGAGAACCGCTGGATGAGAATACTGGTGCGCCCGCACCGCTAATGTCGAAATGCCGCCTGAAGCGTAACGAGCCCCCTATTCTTCCTGTTCACCCAAAAGGGAAAAGTGTGCCGCCTGCAATCTGTAGGAATCAGGCCGACCCGATCAGATTCGTTCTGCTCGGCGGCCTATGCGAAGTCTCGAAGCCCCCGACGCAGTTCGTACGCGCCGAAAGCGAGAACGGCCAAAACGAGCGGGAGCAAATGGAAAATGCCTCGGTACGCCAGCAGGGAGCCCAACACGATCGGGGGAGGCACCTCCGGCGTGAGGAGCAGCAGCATAATGCCTTCGAACACCCCAAGGCCGCCCGGCACGTGACTCACCAGACCCGCGAGCAGAGCGATCAGGTACACCACGACCAGAAATGGGAACGAAAGACCGATTTCGGGGGGCAACAGCACGTACACGACCGACGACGCGAGGAGGAGATCTCCTGCTGCAAGAGCAACCTGCACCGGAAGCATCCACCGCGGAGGAACCTGAAAGGACCAACCCCAAAACTCGAGGGCGTCGTCTCGCAGCACAGTCAGCGCCGTGTAGGCAACCACCGGCAGAAGGCACACTCCCCCCAACACAGAGGCAGGAAAGGGCAGGTTGAACGCTGAGGCCAGTTCGAGAGGAGTGACGAGAAGGACGCCGCCTCCCAAAGTGAAGAAGCCGAGCCAAAACGAGACTCCGGCAAACAAAATGGCCTTTGCCACTTGGGGCGGAGAGAGTCCCCAAGAGGAATAGAGCCGGTACCGGACTGAGCCGCCAGTCAGTAAGGGATTCCCAATCGCCTGACTCACGGCATACCCGATGAACGCCGAAAACACAATTCGACGCGTAGACAGCTCGGCGTCTACGTACCGTAGAGCCAAAGCATCATATCCGGTGAGCACTACGAACGTGAGAGCCGTAAGACCGAGGGCGAACAACACATACAATATCGGGAACTCGCGGAGATACTCCCATACCTCCGCATATTCGAAGCCGCGCAGCTCCCGGCCAATCACCCAGATCGACACGGCAAACACGACACAGGCGAGGATCGTGCCCACCACGTGCCCCGTGGTCCACCAACGAAGTCGCAGACGCAGCAAGCGGCCCCACGCCTGCCAGGTCTGCAATGAGTGCCAGTGCCGCCCGTCCGAATTTACACGAGAATGCAGCCCCGAAGTCTCCGGTGCCACGTTTTGCTTCCGAGCGTCACGGTCCGACATTCAGGAACGTCTAAACGGTCTTAGAAAGGGTGGGATTATTTCAACTGTTCGTTGCCGACAGCGATTCATCTCCGAGATCCCTCATTTGCAAACTGTGTTTGACATCGCCGTGTCTGACAGTCACACGTTACCGATCCGTGAGAAACTACGTAAATACCTCTTCCGGATTGATGGGGGACGGGTACAGCCGAAGGCGAAAACGGATTTCGAAAACTTATTCACGTATTGGTAAAATTGATAAGAGGAATGGACGCAAGGATGAATGGCAAATCGTCCCTACCACATCTGCAGATCGTCCCTACCACATCTAAATTGAAATTGCTCCCCAACGTCGATGACAGCAAACGAGTAAATGGAAAAATGCACGACGATCGTTCGCAAATGGGACTAGACGTACCGATGCGTCCCCTTCTGAACGACCCACTGGAGTACCCGTAGTGTGAAACTTTGACGCCCTCCATCTATTGATATCAAAGTGTAGCGTACTCCCCACGTACTCCCGAGACGAACCCAATCCAACCAACATGCGAGGAGTTAGCTTTAAGCCCCAAGATGCCGAAGATTTCTCCACCGGTGAAATCAAGTCCTACGGGGGCATTTACGCCGCCACGGCTGAGGACTTTGCCGGTGCATTCGAGATGGAGCCCGACCGATTCATTGAGATTGTCCAATCCTCCGATGTCGAGCCACTCACGGAAGTGGGCGACGACGAGGAACCCGGAAAGTACAGCCTCTCCTTCGAGCGGGAGGAATTTGAGAAGCTGAAAGACATTCTGCTGGAAGATGATGACGAGGACGCGTAAGTCCTCTTCCTCCTCCCTCCTACCCGCCCCAGCCGCCGAACCCGGAGGCTGGGGCGTTTTCTTTGACTCATGTTCCCGTGGGCCTCGCGGCCCTCCCCTCCCGATCCCGAACCTGTGTCGCCACCAGACCAGCGGCGCCGAGCGCACAGAACCCCCCCACTGCGAAGGGAACCGCGAACCCGTACTGTACAAAAAAGCCCGCGAGAAGCTGTCCGACGGCAATCCCCAACCCGAAGGCCACGGTAAGAACGGACAGCTGTGTCCCAGATTGTCCCTTCCGCGTGTAGTCCCCCGCCAGAGCGAGGGCCGGGGCAAACACCATGGCCCCTGCGAAGCCCTGCAGCGTTCGGAGACTGATCATTTCCCACGGCGCCGTCACAAATCCTTGAAGCACGGTTGTGGGGACGAGTCCAATGAGCCCAAACACAATGAAGGGATGCCGCCCCAAGCGGTCACTGGCCCGTCCAACGATCGGCTGAACCACAGCGAGTGCCGCAATGAGCGCCACAAACTCCACCGAAAACAAAATGGGTCCCTGATCCAGTCGGTGATTGACCTCAGGCTCGATGGCAGAGAGAAGAGCGATACAGGCGGCCATGATCAGGGTCGCGATCCCAAGGGAAAAAATGGGATCCAGTCCGCCGTCGTCCCGATCCCACACCTGGAGCGACAATTTTCGCGGCGCCGGTGCGGTCTCTTCCGGATCCTCGACGAGCAGCATCACCAGGCCGACACTCACAACGGCCGCGAGGGCGGCAATCCCAAACGTTGCCTCAAACCCGCTGATCGTCCCTCCAGCTACGTGAAACGGCCCCATCTCGACCAGAATGCTGGCAACCAACGGGCCGCTACCAAACCCCACGAGACGAAAGGAGTTGTAGACGCCCATATGTCCTCCACGGTTTTCGGGCCGACTCCCCTCATTCACGAGTGCGATACTGGCTGTAATCGTGAACGCCGCCGCCACGCCCTGCACAATACGAAGGAGGAACAGCTCCCAGTACTGGGTGGCCCCAACGAATGCCAGGTTCGCCACGGCGAAGACGAGCAGTCCCCCCAACACGAAGGCCTTTCGCCGTCCCACCCGATCCGACAAGCGACCGGCGAACGGCTGTGCAATGCTGCTGGCAATGCCGAAGAGGGCCAGCACAACTCCAGAGACGAGCGAGGGGGGAAGGCCAAACATCTGCCCTTTGACCACGTCGCTGGCCACGTAAAGCGGAAGGACGATGACCAGAAACGAGTTGCCCATGGCGTCCGCCATGCGGGCAATGGCCAGGGCAAGAATCCGACGGTCGACCCCCAGCCACGTGGAGAACCCACTCGACATACTGCGTGCAAGAAGCGGTGCAAAAGAGCATCCACAGCCAGCAACCGACCACCGCGCGAAAAGGTCACGTGTGTCCCCAACCCCCGTGACCAATTACTGGAACATTCTAGCGGATACGCACTGGGCGTTCGACGCCCATTTTCGACGATGAATCGGTGGTTTCCTCAACTGACACTGGGGAATCTAGTAACGGCGCGAGGCGAGGACCAATGATCTGCAGAATGGAAGTCGTTAGGGAACTTGTAAACTCATAGTCGTCCGCCTCAGGGCCCTCCACGTAGGCGACGACTGTTCCGAAGAACTGGTCTCCTGCATAGAAGACGAATGTCGACGTGCGGCTCATGGCCACCGAGACGCGGGTCCCGTCCGGCCCCGTCGAGTACACCCGGTTGTCCCCCGTGCCCGTCTTTCCCCCAATCGCCAGGCTCAGGCCGTCGGGGGTGGTGATGGCCCCTCGGGCTCGTACCGCTGTACCGCCTTCCACGACATCCTGAAGGACATCCAGTACCACCCGACTGAGCTCCGGCGACAACACCTGCTTGGAGGTGGGCACTTCATGCTCGAGCTTTGTCTCGTACGGAGTGTCCGCAGCAAAGTGGAGCGAGTCAATCCGAACGGTGGGGTAGCGCTGTCCCTCCCGCACCAGAATGCCCATCAGCTCAGCAAGTGCCGCCGGCTGGTCCGCCGAACTGCCGAGCGCCGTAGCAAACGTCGGGATGAGCCGCTCGAACGGATAGCCCAGCCGGGTCCACATCTGATGAATCCGCTCAAAGGCCTCCTGCTCAAGAATCGTCCGGATACGGGGATCTTGGGTTCGCTTCCGCTGGTCGTACAGCCACGTGTACACCGCCTGACGGACCTCTACACTCTCGGACATAATCTCGCTGTATCCCGCGGCCGGATACTTGTGCAAGTAGCCAACCAGCCACAGCTCCAGCGGGTGGATTCCGGTCAGATAGCCCCGATCCTGCCACGAAATATTCGAGGGATTGGACGCGTGATACCACTGATCGATCTGGGCCTCCGTGAGGGACTCGGCGTTTGAGGCATAGGTCCGGAGGAAGTGCCCGAACGACTCCCGGCCACCCTCCGAAAAGACGGAGCGGTAGGCCCACGCCAACCGCCGCGCAGACGTTGCGTGGCGCCGCCCCATCGCCCCGAGCACCTGCCCCTGCGGCGCCTCCGCCTTGTATGCCCGGAGGTAGCGGGCCAGAAACAAGCTGCCCTCGTGAACGGCAAACCGCTCCAAGTAGTCCGTCCGACGCTCATCGACCGGATCTTCAAGCATAGAGTACACCTGCCCCGGCAAGCGGGCAATGTGATAATTGACCACCTCTTCCATCATACGGACGAAGACGAGGTTTGCGGACTGCTGCACCGCCGCCCGGATCGACATTGTGCGATCGGACTTTTCGTTGTAGTTCTGGAAAACGTGCACACCCCCGCCGGTAAAGAATCGCTCGGAGGGATCGCCCGAAATGGGGCGTTCAACGGCGGCAGAAAGCACCTGCTCTTTGGTTGCAGAGGGGTGTTGGGCCAGATAGTCCAGGGTCCACTGCGTGATGCTGTCCCTCGCGGCGAGCGGGGCGACCCGAAGGTCCTCGGCTGCCCGACCGTTGTACGTGTCGAACACCCGCTCGACCAGTTCCAAGTAGGTCACGAGCACACGGACTTTGGCGGTGGAGCCCAACTCCAGCATCGAGCCCTGATTTACGTCGAAGGGGCCATCTACGTTGTCCGCCTGGAGTCGGAGGACGTTTGCGTGGGGGCGCCGTTCGAAAAGTACGACCGAATAGTTGATGTCTTCAGGGTTCCCCTCCCCGATCATCGTGCGGAGTCCCTTCTCTTCGAGAAACTCCGGGTCCTCCAGTTGGCTCAGCACGTCGGCAACGGCCTGCTGTACGTCGCGGTCGAACGTCGTGTGCGCGGTCAGGTCGAGGCGATCCAGCGCCGGCAAGTTGGTAATCCGGAGCTGTCGAAGCAAATCGATCCGTACGCTGTTGGCCGCCTTCTGCGTCACGTACGGAGCCTTGGGCCGGTCGGGGGCACGCCGTCGGACCTGGACCTCCGCCTGCAAGGCCTTCCGACACAGCCGGTCGGAGATCACTCCAGCCTCAGCCATGAGGGGGAGATAGTGATCCGTGAGACGGGCCAACGCCTCGGGCCCATCCGATCGAACGAGGTACCGGGACGGGCTGCGCGTGGCCAGAATGAGGCTGAGCACCTGCCGATAGGCCACGGCCTTTCGCTTCAGCTTTTCGGCGGAGATTGACGAGTCGCTTGGCACAGGCGTCAGGACCTCATTGACCGCGTCGAAGTCACTGCCATACCACGCCCACAGCCCGTCGCCCAGGCCATTGACTTCCCCGTGGTTTGCTATCGCCGCGAGCGGCAACTGGTTTATGTACTCCTTCACGATGTTTTTTTGCTCGTCGAGGGTCCCCATGCCGTCACGGTAGGCCATGAGAGACGCCGACGCCATTTGGCGAAGCTTCTCAGGAGCCGAATCCGTGAGCCCACCGGGCGAGTGGCGCACCTTTGTAAGTTGGGTGGCCAGCGTACTTCCACCTGGCCCTTCTCCTCCAGACGCGATTCGCTGAAACGCCGCTAGAGCGAACCGGTCCCACTCCACCGCCGGATTTCTGTACTCCTGTGAGCGGTCGAGTAATTCTCGGTTTTCGATCAAGAGAAGAGACTTCCATACCAGATCGGGGATCGAGTCCGCATTCGTATAAGCCTTCCCGGGATACCGACTCTCGTATAGATCGCGCTTTCGGTGATCCTGAATTTCCAATCCCGCCTGATCCTTGTGCTGGTACACCGGGTACAGCCCCAGATCCATCGTGAGCGCCATCGGCACGGACATGCGAGACTGTTCCGTCACCTCATACTGCCGATCGTTGAGGGCCTCAACCATGGTCGGAAGGCTGCTGTATCCCAACCGCTCATTGTACGGCCCATGCTCCGGAAAGCGAACGCGAGAGCTCGGCCCGGACTGGACCTCATAGGTCATCACGCGTGCCCAGTTGGAAAGAAGAAATGCCTGTCCAACCGACGTGCGAAGCTCAATCGATAGCAGTGCGAGCACGAGGATTGGGAGCACGACGTACTTCAGTACGACGGAGTGGCGGCAGGCCCATCGGCGAAGGCGATTCCAAACTGTGATTGCTGGAGCGGCGACCTCCTTTTCGGGGGCAATGTACCAGCCCGCCGTTGCCTCGTACTCGTTATCGTCCGGCATTGAGGAGGGGAAATTGAAACTCATCTATGGCGTAGGGGATGTGAGAGATTTCCACGGGACGCCCCTCGCGGGCGGCCTCACCTTCGTCAGCGGCTCCGTCGATTCTGAAGGGGACGCATCGACGGGCGGAACGACAACCACAAGGTCGGAAAATCTCACATTTCCCGTTCATCCTCTACGTCCGGGGGTAAGGGGAGTTCAGGAGCATGCCCCTCCCTCGACTCGGCTTTGCCTCTCCCCTCTACCTGACGAGATCGTCTCTCCGTACCATGAATATGATCATTAGGTCCAGATCTTCTTCTGAATCCGAAGCCCCTCGTCCACGTTGAACATCCAGCAGCTTTTGTCGACTCTCATGCCACCATGCCTCACCCTACCCCCTGGATCGGTTTCGAGCGCTTGGTCGATCTCCTTCAGGATCGGCGCGTCGTTGTGCTGAGCGGTGCCGGGATCAGCACCGAGTCTGGCATTCCCGACTACCGCGGGCCCGAGACCCGTGAGAAGGAGCATACGCCCATCCAGTACCAGGAATTCATTGATGAGCCCGACACCCGGCGCCATTATTGGGCGCGTAGTGCGGTGGGATGGCCCACGTTTGATGCTGCCCAACCCAACGACGGCCATCGCGCCCTCGCCGCCCTCGAAGACGCGGGGGTCGTTTCTGGCATCATCACGCAGAACGTCGATCGGCTGCACCACGCGGCGGGAAGCGAGCGCGTCGTCGAACTTCACGGCGCTCTCGCGGAGGTTCGCTGTCTTGACTGTGACACTCTGAGCTCGCGCCGCACGCTCCAAAAACGGCTAATGCGTCTAAATCCGGGCTGGCGGGAGCAAGCCGTCGACCTCGCCCCGGACGGAGACGCCGACCTTCCTCGCTCTGCTACTCGGTCGTTTCGGGTGCCGTCCTGTCGCGCGTGCGGCGGGACGCTGAAGCCGCACGTCGTATTCTTTGGGGAGAATACGGCTCCGGACCGTGTGGATCGGGCATGGTCTCTCCTCTCAGAATCGGATGCACTGCTGGTGACCGGCTCGTCTCTCACCGTGTACTCCGGGTACCGATTCGTCCGACAGGCCGCCCTCAACGACCAGCCCGTCGGCATCGTGAACCTGGGGGATACGCGAGGCACGCCTCAGGCCACCGTCCAGGTGGACGGGAAAACGGGCGAGATCCTACCGCAACTTGCCCGAGCACTCGGTGCGTTCTTCCCCTCTAGCCGAAAACCATCCAGAGTGTCAGCCTAACGCTCTGCTCCCTCGCTTCCATGATACGTGCCCCCGTCCTAACGGACGAACAGCGCGCCGTTGTAGAACACGGCTCCGGCCCTGCGGTCGTTATTGCCGTGCCCGGCGCGGGGAAAACGACGGCCCTCGTCCACCGCATCCGGCATCTCGTAACGGAGCGACGCGTCGCTCCGGCCCGCATTCTGGCCTGCTCGTTCAATCGAAGCACCGTACAGGACCTCTCCTCGGCCCTTCAATCCGTCGGAATCCAGGGGGTTGACGTCCGAACCCTTCACAGCCTGGGGTACGCTCTGCTCCGGCGAGCGAACGCCGCTCCCGACTCCCCAGATGCAGGCCCGGACGCGGCTGCCCATCGTCTGGCCCGCCACGTCCTCCGATCGCGTGCGTCGGAACGAGATCAAGACCGGTCCGACCTCGACATTTCCGCACCCGACCTCGTCGACCAAATTGCAGCCTGGAAGCAACAACTGGCCTATCCCGATCTTGAGGACACCACTCTCCCACCGAACGCGCGGGACGTGGCCCGCACGGCGGATCACGAGAATGATGCGTACCTCGACCTCTACCGCCGGTTCGAAGCGCGGCGGCGGCAGACCGGGCTCCTCACCTACCCGGACATGCTAAGAAAAGGCTGGGAGACCCTCGTCCAAAATGATGAACTCCGAGCCCACGCCCAGCAGGCCTACGATCACGTGATGGTGGACGAATTTCAGGACGTGAGTCGTGCACAATTTCAGATTCTCGATCTGCTCACGGCCCCGCACCGGAACTACATGGCCATCGGAGACGACGATCAGTGCATCTACGGATGGCGCGGGGCCTCTCCCTCCTACCTGCGTTCCTTTGCCGACCGGTACGATGCGGCAATCTATCAGCTGGAAACCACCTTTCGGCTCCCGGCTGCCCCCGTCACGTTGGCGAACGCCCTCATCCAGCACAACGAGACCCGGCATACGAAGCAGATTCACCTTTCGCGAGGATTCTGTGGGAGGGCTCAATTCTTCCGCGCGAACGATGCGAAGGCGGAAGCAACGCACGTGATCGATCGGATCCAGCAGCTCCGGTCGGACGACGCCGTCTCGCTCGACGAAATAGCGATTCTGGTGCGCACGTACGGGCAAACGCCCCCGTTCGAACAAGCCCTCCTCGACCACAACCTCCCGTATTCACTCCACGGCCATTCTCCCTTCTACCGTCGTCGCGAAGTCCAGACGCTGCTTCGCTACCTCTACTGGACCGTATTGGAACGACGACGTCGGGCGAATGGCTGGTTCCAGCGTCCCGAACAAGCAGAACAATACATCGACCGGTACGCCCGCATCCTCAACGATCCAAACCGGTACGTGGCGCGCGAACGGATCGACCGCATCCGTCAGGAGGCGCTGAACCGGCAGGAGTCGGTGTTGGACGTCACCGCTCGCCACGCCTCCAAGATGCACGACCGGACGACGGCTCGGGTCGAATCGTTTCTCGAGACTGCCGAAGAGTTGGTCTCTCGCGTGAACGAGCCGGCGGCGGAGACACTGAAGTGGCTCATCGATGCGATTGAGTATGAGGATGCACTTCGCGAGCAGAGTGCAAATCCGGCGCAGGGCTCAGCCCGTGTACAGACGGTCCGCGCTCTCGTCCGATACGCCCGGCCTCACGAGACCGCTCACGCCCTCCTCAACGACATTCGGTCCCTCGCAGCTGACGAAAGGCCGTCTGACGATCCCTCGCCTGCCATCGACATTCGGTCTATTCACCGGGCAAAGGGACTGGAGTGGCCCATTGTGTTTCTCCCGGGGTGTACGGAGGGCACGCTTCCGCTGGAACCGGACGGGGCGGCCCCAAAAGATCTGGCGGAAGAACGACGCTTATTCTACGTGGCCATCACCCGTGCCTGGGAGCACCTGTACGTGTCCACAAACACGTCAGAATCCCCCTCTCGCTTCCTGGACGAGGCCGAGGTCGATACCCGGCTGTCTCTTTGCCGGAGCGTCCGCGACGCTCTCGACGCTCCTCCCACAGCTCTCTCCAACGAGCAGATCGCAGACCTCTGTCGAGGGATCGTAGAGCTTGGACTCTCAAGATACGTCCGCCGGGAGTGGGCACCGGAGCCATCGTACGCAAAGACGCTTCGGTCTCGTCTGGAGGGCTTCTCTTCCGCCGTAACGGACGCGGAGGAACGATGCGAAACGTACCGTCGCGCGCAGGAAGCGCACGAGAAAGAGAAGAAGGAGGTTCTTACCACGGTTCAGGATCGTATCGAGGAGGTGCGAGAAATTCTCGGGGACACCACTGTCCCCGCCTCGCACGATACCCCCAAACTCCAGTACCCGGACGATGCTCTCTTCCGCTTCGAATGGACGTCGGAGGAAAGCAAACTCGCGGTCTACTGGGACGAAACTCGTGTGGCGACCCTCGACCCGTTCGACGTGGGCCCACTGGACGTGCGAACGGTGATGTCCCTTCCCTGGCCACACCTGATCGGACGCCCGGCCAGCCCCTCTGGTCGGAATTCTCTGCGCCTTCGCGTGGACTGGTCGGCAACGGAATCCGAATGGACCGCGGCTGAGATTCAGTCTCTGACTTCTCCCTCTCCTCCGAGTGATAAGACCCGTCTTTTCGCGTCCGAGGCGGTCTCGACCGGTCTTCGTCTCTTTCGTCACCGTCTCGCTTCAGGCTTAGACCGTGGAACGAACGCCCCCGACCACTGAGGGAAATTGGCCTACGCAATTCGCACCAGAAGAGGGACAGGTCTCGTCGAGCATGAACAACCGTCTTGAAGTTTGCGAGAACGAGTAGAACTCCTCAGAGTGGAAATTCTCCACCGACCACGACAACGCGTATTCGTTCTCGCCCCAACCTCCCTAAACTTCCCCAATTTCCTCCCGGCTGTCGACCGTCCGGTGAACGAGACCACACTCAACGGCTTCTTCCGGGTCAAAGCCGGACCGTGCAGAAAGGTCCGATGCAACTTGTGCCTCCGATTGGCCGGTGGTATCGGCAATCACAGAGCAGACCTTCTCCCGAAGATCGTCGAGCGTCTCGCTCTCGGGCTCCAGGTTTCCTCCCCTCCCGGACTCGGCCGTCCGCTGGGGATTCTCCAACCGAAATCGGACGTGCGGGAGAGCAAAGCGTCGATCCCTCGGGGCACCAAGAAATCCAATCACTGCGGCCCCCGAAATGCGTCCGCTGCCGACCATTGTGACCGGGGCGTCGAATGATCGCAGCAGGTCGTACATGGAGAGTGCCGCTTCGAAGTCCCCCCCAGGGGCAGTCGTCATCACAAACTGGATCGGGTCCGCCGATTCGGCCTCGAGGAGGGCCAGCTGCTCCGCAATTGACCCTGCCACTCGCGACCTGAGGGCTTCGTTCAGCACGAGCGTCCGGGTGTCGAGGAGTCGCTCGTTCAGTTGCTGTCGAAAACCAGAGAACGGGGGGTCTGACCGAAACGACTCCATAAACGAGCGGGGTTGTAGAAACAGTACCTGACGTTGATTGCACCCTCACTCAACGGCCCCGTTCCCAGAGATGATCGTTCTGCCCACTGGGGCTTTTGAAGAATAGATGCGCGTTGAAAACCGATAGGAGATTAGAAATCTGCCGCCGCCACGTCGGTCCCAAATTGGCATTGCGTGAAATCATATCGTTTCTATCCTCGTTTTCCGAAAGGTCGTTGGAGGCCCTGTGAACATTCTCTGACGCTGGAACCTCCAGTGTCGCCTCGTCTATATCTCTGTGCTCAATTAGAGAAGCCGGGCCGGTAGTTCAGCGGTTCAGAATGCTGCCCTGTCACGGCAGAGGTCGCGGGTTCAAATCCCGTCCGGCCCGCTTTGCCGCCTATTCCGAATATCTTCGGAGTAGGCGGCTTTTTGTTTTTCTCTACCCTTCTCCACTCATTCCTTTGTCTCTCATGGAATACCGCCGCCTGGGTCGTTCTGGCCTCAAAGTCTCCGCTCTCTCGTACGGATCCTGGGTGACGTTTGGGGATCAGATCGACACGGACCGCGCGGCCGAGTGCATGCAGATCGCGTACGACCACGGCGTGAACTTTTTCGACAATGCGGAAGCGTACGCCGGAGGCCAGTCTGAGACCATGATGGGGGAAATCATTCAGGAAAAGGGATGGGACCGAAGCGACCTGGTCCTCTCTACCAAAATCTTTTGGGGCGGCGATGGGCCGAACGATCAAGGCCTCTCCCGAAAGCACGTCATCGAAGGCACGATGGCGGCGCTCGACCGTCTACAGACGGACTACGTGGACCTCGTGTACTGCCACCGGCCGGACGTAGAAACGCCGGTGGAGGAAACGGTGCGGGCCATGAGCTACCTCGTTAATCAGGGGTTCGCACACTACTGGGGCACGAGCGAATGGAGCGCCCAGCAGATCCGCCATGCGTACGAGGTGGCCCGGCGCGAGCATCTGGTGCCGCCAACGATGGAGCAGCCGCAATACAACATGTTTCACCGCGAGCGGGTGGAGCGGGAGTACTCGTTTCTCTACGACGACATGGGGCTCGGCACCACCATCTGGAGCCCCCTTGCCAGTGGCTTCCTCACAGGAAAGTACAACGATGGGATTCCCGAGGATAGTCGTCTGGCAACGGAGGGCTACGAATGGCTCCAGGACCACGTCCTTCTGGAGAAGCGCATCGAGAAAGTGAAAAAACTGGCCGACGTGGCGGATGCCCTTGGATGCACCACCGCGCAACTGGCGCTGGGTTGGTGCCTGCAAAATCCGAACGTGAGTACGGTCATCACCGGTGCGTCAAAACCGCATCAGGTCGAGGAGAACATGCAAGCCCTCGACGTGGCCCGGGCGTTGGACGACGACACGATGGACCGCATCGAATCCATTCTCGATAACGAGCCGTCCCCGATGCCGAACCACCGCGAGTGAGAAATAGGGCGTCACTCCTGTCCCACGGGCGATCTCTTTTCCTCGTCCAATTCGATTCTGGGGAGCAGCGCCTCTCCCACCACGTAGGAGTCCGGATCCTCCATCCGAGGCTGGATCACCATCTCTCCGAGAAGCCCCGTGGTAAACATCTGCGCCCCGAAGAGAATGAGAAGCAACCCCAGAAGCAGGAGCGGCCGATCACCCAGCGGGTGTCCGAAAACGATCTTCTCAACGGAGAGCCAAAGGTTAATCAAGAATCCCAGAAGGAACGTCAAGGTGCCGATTCCCCCGAAGAAGTGCATGGGGCGCACGGCAAACCGTGTGAGAAAGATTACGGTAATCAGGTCTAGAAACCCCTGAATGAACCGTTCCATTCCAAATTTCGTCTGGCCGTACTTCCGGGGATGGTGCTTTACGGGCTTTTCCGTAATGCGGGTGTAGCCCGCCCATTTCGCCAGGAGCGGGATGTAACGGTGGAGCTCCCCGTACACGTTAACGCTTTTCACGACCTCCCGGCGATAGGCCTTCAGGCCACAGTTGAAGTCGTGGAGGTCCAGACCGGAGATCATCCGGGTGACCCAATTAAAAAAGCGACTGGGAATCGTCTTCCGGGGAGGATCTTTGCGGTTTTTCTTCCAGCCGCTTACCAGATCGTACCCGTCGTCCAATCGCTCTAGAAGTGCCGGAATCTCCGCCGGATCGTCCTGGAGATCCGCGTCCATCGTCACGACGTACTCTCCCTGGACGCGGTCGAAGCCGACCGAGAGCGCCGCCGACTTGCCGTAGTTCCGTTGAAAGCGGAGACCTGCGACCCGATCGTCCTCTTCGTGAAGGGACTGCACTGCCGACCAGGTCTCGTCTCGGGAGCCGTCGTCAATGATCCAAACGCGAAAGGAGAGCCCAGCCCCCTCACAGGCAGCACGGATGCGCTCAACGAGCTCTGGAAGCGACTCCGCTTCCTCGTAGGCCGGCACAACGATCGATACGTCTGGCCGATCAGGTCCCGATTGCGTATGGGATCTAGATTTTGACTCCACAATCTACTCGCTCCGTCCGGAAGAATATGCACGTCGTGGGGCCGCCTATCGTGCCGCCTCCCCAGCAGGTCGGCCACCAGCTATGACCGGTTCGGGAAAATCGCTCCGAACCGCGGGAGAAGCCCCCTCCCTAGGAGTCGAGGCTACGCGTCAATCGTTGCGTACTTGGCATTGCGCTCGATAAATTTGCGACGCGGCTCCACCGAGTCGCCCATGAGGGTCGAGAAGAGCCGGTCCGCCGCCGCCGCGTCCTGGATGGTCACCTGCTGGATCTTGCGAGTCTCCGGGTTCATGGTCGTGGTCCAAAGCTGCTCAGGATTCATCTCGCCGAGCCCCTTGTAGCGCTGCATGCTTGGGCTCTTGCCGTCGGCGCGCAGCTCTCGCATGCGATCCTGCATCTCCTCATCGGTCCAGCAGTAGATTTCCTGGCTGCCGTTCTGGATGCGGTAGAGCGGCGGCAGTGCAATGTAAATGTTGCCCTTTTCAATCAGCGGACGCAGTTGTCGATAGAAGAACGTGAGCAGAAGGGACCGAATGTGAGCCCCATCCACGTCGGCGTCCGTCATCATTACGATCTTGTGGTACCGCATCTCGCTCATGTTGAATTCCTCCTCCGTGGAGGTAAGTCCGGTCCCCAGAGCAGTCACGATATTCTGGATTTGATCGTGCTCCAGGATGCGGTCGAGACGAGCCTTCTCCACGTTCAGAATCTTGCCGCGGAGCGGTAGGATGGCCTGGAAGTGCCGGTCGCGGGCCTGCTTGGCAGACCCCCCTGCCGAGTCGCCCTCTACGAGATACAACTCGCTTTCCTCGGGATTTCGGGTGGAGCAATCGGCCAGTTTCCCGGGCAGTCCTCCGCCCGAAAACGCATTCTTGCGCTGAACGAGCTCGCGGGCCTTTCGTGCCGCCGCCCGCGCCTCGGCCGCCGTGATGACCTTCTGAATGATGCGGTCGGCCTGATCGGGATGATCTTCCAGCCACCGCCCCAGCTTGGTGTTGATGAGGGATTCGACGATCCCCTGCACCTCCGAGTTGCCAAGCTTCGTCTTCGTTTGCCCCTCAAATTGTGGATCGGCAACCTTTACGGACAGCACGGCCGTGAGCCCTTCTCGGAAATCATCGCCCGAAAGGTCGAACTTCAGACTGCTCAGCATGTCGTTCTTCTGCGCGTACCTCTTCAGCGTCCGGGTCAAGGCCCGCCGGAAGCCGGTGATGTGGGTCCCTCCTTCGTGGGTGTTGATGTTGTTGACGAAGGAGAGGACGTTTTCGTTGTAGCCGTCGTTGTACCGCATCGCCAGCTCAACCGGGACCTCTTCGTCCTCATCAGAGATGAAAATGGTGTCCTCGAGAATCGGATCGCGAGCCTCGTCGAGGTAATTGACGAAGCCGACGATGCCTTCTTCGGAGTAATATTCTTCTCGGGCCAATTCTTCGTCCTCCTCCCGATGGTCCTCGATAATGATGCGAACCCCCGCATTCAGATAGGCCAGTTCCTGTAGACGATCAGAGAGCGTCTCAAAGCGGAACTCCGTGGTCTTAAAGATCTCCTCGTCGGGCCAGAACCGAATGTGGGTGCCGGTTTCCTCGTCGTCCCGCATCGGCCGCACCTTCTCCACGGACGCCTCCGGCACCCCACAGCGATAGGTCTGCTTCCACACCGCCCCATCCCGCCGCACCGTCGCCTCGAACCGGGAGGCCAGCGCATTGACGCAGGAGACCCCGACTCCGTGAAGCCCCCCGGACACCTTGTAGCTATCTTTGTCAAACTTTCCGCCGGCATGGAGGACCGTCATCACCACTTCCAGCGCGGAGCGGTCCTCCGAGGGATGGGTGTCCACGGGAATGCCGCGGCCGTTGTCCTCGATGGAGACCGACCCGTCCTCGTACAGCTCCACTTCAATGTGATCGCAGTGCCCCGCCATGGCCTCGTCGATCGAGTTGTCAAGCACCTCGTAGACGAGGTGGTGGAGACCACGTAGGCCCACGTCGCCGATGTACATCGACGGGCGCTTGCGTACCGCCTCCAGGCCTTCGAGCACCTGAATGTTGGAGGCTGCGTACGCGCTAATGGCGCGTTCAGGAAGATCCGTCGTTTCACTCATGAAAAGAGAAGACACTGTCGAGGATGTCGCGAAAAACGGGACAGGACGCTCAGTCCCAATCGGAATCGAGCCCAACCGACGAACAACGAGGTCCTGTGTGAGGCAACGCCCCTCTCGTGATTGGCGAAGAAGGAATCGCTGCGTGGAAACGCCCTCCCAATTGACGGAGACCACAGGAAGTGGCCGCCGTGCTTGCGCCGTCGGCTATGCAAAATTTGGGCACCAGTACGCCAACGAGGGGACCTGGTAATGGTTCGGCGCAAGTAGCCAGAACGTCGCCTCTTCCCCCCATTCTCATTCCTCTGCAATCTCGGCAACGTGCCTCTCAACTTCTTCCAGGGAAAAGGGCCCTCGCGAGGCGTGCACTTAACAGGGTGACGACAACGAGAAGAGGAATCTTGTGCGACGCGACAAGAGGGCTAAAGAATCGTCTCGGACCAAAGATTTGGGAGACGAGCCCGAATACACAATTCACTCGAGACGATCTGCTATGGTCGTACAGAAATCTGTAAATCGTTGCAGCTCAGCCTCTGAAAACGCATCATCGAACTGACTACGGACGGATCCAAGGTCGTCCGTCACTTCCCGGAGCCGCTGCAGTCCCTTCTCGGTAATCCGGTGCATCATCATGCGTCGGTCCTCCTCTGACCGATAGCGCTCGACGAGTCCCATCTCTTCCAACTCGTCCACGAGCCGGGTCACGTCCGGACCTCGATCAATCATCCGGTCGATGATTTCACAACGTGGATAGCCCTCTGGGGGACCGCCACGCAATATGCGCAGGATGTTGTACTGCGACGACAGAATGTTGTGCTCGGCACAAATATCGTTGAGCGTGCCGCGCACCGCCGCCGATGCAACCAGAAGAGAAAGCATGGCCTCCTGGTCCGAACCGTCGAACGGTTCAGTCTGCCGAAGACGTTCCTTGAGGGTCTGAGTCATAACCATCAACACTATATTCGAGCTGGCTACATGTTTCGTATGGAATGCTGTAACTTGGCTGTTCAGTGCGCGGGTATTCACACGCCTTCTGGTTCGATGACTGCATCCGTAGGTTCCCATCGGGCAATCCGGACCGAATTTCGAGAGTAAATGCGCTCCCATCTTCGCTCGGGTTGTTTTCTTCAATCGTGCGTCCGAGTACTCCAATCATGCGTTTGGGGCGTGCCAGCCCCGAACCCGCCACCTCTTTAAGGACGACCGCGACCCGTAGACTCTTGCTGCACGATCTGGTGGAAACACAACGGTCGCTTTGCACTCTGGAAATCAATAGCCGTCACGTCCCCTGGGATGCAGATCTGATTGGACGCTGAATCATTTCACACCTCGTCAGGGGAAACTACACTTAAGACGCTTCTCGTAACCACACTTCCGAGACCGAATCCCGTGAGGATCGTGAGAACAAAAATCCTCGCTCTCATGCTAACGTGCCCGTCTCACCTCGGTGCAACAGCACAAAAGATGTCTGCACCGACATTTGACGTTCGCGGGATGACCGCACACTGTTGGTTTTCTCCTTCCGCTCGACTATCCTGGGCGCTAACCATTCGATTGTTCTTCGACACACGCCGCGGGTTCTTGCACCGGTTCTCCCGGGCAAGATGAAAAGGGAACGCCAGTGGTATCAATGGCGATATTCGAGTTCCGAGTGTCGATTGCGATCTGAATTCGACATTCGAGACTCGTAATTCGTCGTTGACCAGTCTGGGGCTGTACCCGCAACTGTGAGTCGGATTGGGACGCTGCCCCGTCGTGCGTCTCCACTGTTCCGGTGGAGTGGTCTTCTCGAAGGATCGCTGCCTGGACTGGGAAGGAGACGCACTGCTAGTATCGTCCACGCTCCTCCAGCGGAGCCGTCCGATAAGCCAGGAGACCTGCCTGCGTGCGTGACGAGGATGCCGACCGGCAATCATGGTCCGGTACGCCTCTCACCGCCAACCACCTCCGGGATCTGAGGCTTGTGGCGTGCTGGAGTGTGAGGGCCATTTCGGTCCTGACCTACCCCTTTCGTAGCGAGTTTGTCTCTCGGACGGGCCCCAGTGCAGCCGCCCCTGCCTCACGACTGAGGTAAGGGCTCTTTTTATGGCTGCTGCTTTCCTTCGCGTTTTCGTCCTGTGGGGCCTCCTTCTCTGCCTCTGCCTGTCCGGCAGTCGTGCGCAGTCTCCCTCGGGAGACTCGACGAGCGTAGATACCCTCCGGGTCCAGTGGGAACGGGATCTTCCCCCTCTCACAGTCACGGCCAGCCAGATTCCGACCTCGCCCGCCGACGCCCCGGCCCGCATCACGGTACTGGATTCGGCAGCCCTTGCCCGCACCGGCGCCCAATCCGTCGCGAACCTACTGGACGCCCGCGCCGGCGTACACGTCCGCCGATACGGCGACGGAGGCCTCGCAACACCTGCCCTGCGGGGGACGGGCGCTTCGCAAACGGCCCTGCTGCTCGACGGCCAAAGCATTTCGAACCCGCAGATCGGCCACCTCGATCTCTCCCTCCTGCCCACCCTCCTCCTGCGGTCGGTTGAGGTCATGCACGGCCCGGCCTCTGCGCTTCACGGCTCGAACGGACTGGGCGGGGCAATCCACCTCCGGACCATGCGACCCCAATCCTCCATGCAGGTTCGGGGGGCGATGCATGTCGGCGCATACGGAGAGCGCGGGGCCGACCTCCTAGTCAACAGCCCTGTGGGGCCGTACACGTCCGTGCTTGCTGCGGCCGAGTACCAGTCGACTGACGGCGATTTCCCGTACGTCGACGAGGCTCGCTATCCGGCACAGACGGTTCGTCGTCAGAATGCCGACCGTGCACGCCAGTCTATGTTTGGAAGCGTGCGCACCTCCGTTGATGACCACCAGATCCGCGTCTCCGGATGGGCCACCTGGTCGGAGCAAGGGCTGCCGTCCGCGGCCTCTACGACTTCAACACGAGAGCGGCAATGGGACACCCAGGTCCGACTCTGGGCTCAGGACCACATGCCCCTTGGCAATGGGTCCCTGACCTTCAAGGGCATGACGCAGCATTCCCGCATCCGGTACAAGAATCCGGCACAGGATCTCGACCAGACCGGGCGCACCTGGGTGCACTCTCTTAAGACAACTGCCCAGACGCCCCTCACGGAGCGCTGGACGACCGCAAGTGGTCTGGAGGGAAGTATCGCAAAAGCGACCCATCCCCGCCTGGAGGTTCCCGCGACCCAGAAACACTCGTCGGTCTTTGTTGAAGGCACCGGCCGCTACGGTCGGGTCCGCCTGTACCCGGCCCTCCGTACGGACTCGTATTGGATGCCCGCCGATGAATTTCGCTCTGCGCTCAGTCCCCGAATCGGCCTCAACTGGTCCCCGCTTCCGCAGTGGCCGGAGGTTCACCTAAAGGGGCAGTTCGGACGTGCCTTCCGGGTTCCCACCTTCAATGACCGCTACTGGTCTCCCGGCGGCAACCCCGACCTGCGCCCCGAACGAAGCTGGGGAGGCGACCTCGGGGTCTGGATCGGCCAGACTCGAGGGCACGTCGAGTTCACTGCATTCGGCCACCACCGCCGCAACGAGATCGTCTGGCGCCCGTCCGGCGATGGCTACTGGGCCCCGATAAACGTGGGCCGCGTACGAGCACTCGGGGGAGAAGTCTCTGGCGACTGGGGCTGGTCGCTGACGCCGGGCCTCGCACTTGACCTGGGATTCACCTACACGTACACCGATGCCCGCAATCGGACGACTCCTGGCGCCCCCTCCTATAACGAACAGGTCCGCTACGTCCCTCGCGACCAAATGAAAACGCACGCGACACTCTCCTGGGGACCGGCCAGCCTCACAGTCCATGGCCGCTATACCGGCCAACGCCCCCTTACAAGCGATGGCCGACAATTCCTCGACGAATACGTGACTGCGAATACACAATTACAATTGGAGCACTCGTTTTCCGGCATCCGAACGGCACTTTCGGTTCAGGTGGAGAACTTTCTCGACACCAACTACCGAAGCATCGGAAATCGTCCGATGCCCCCTCGGCACGCCAGAATTCGACTCCTTCTCGCTCCCTACTAAATACGCTTTTTCCGTTCTCTTTCGTGCTACCAACTGTTGTATCTATGCCCCTACGCCGTTCTTTCCTGCTCAGTACTATTGCCGCCGTTTTCCTTCTGGCCGGCTGTGATCTTCTTGGCTCAGAAGACGCTACGGATCCCGCGCCCGTCACTTCGGGCGTCTACGTGGCCAATGCCGGCGCCTTCGGCAACCAAAATAGCAGCTACACCGTCTACGACCCTTCGGGAGAAGAAACCACCCGCATTCCCACGAACGCTTCCGGATTCGCCTCCTACATTCAAAGCCTCACTCTCCACGAGGACCGGATCTACCTTCTCTTCGGTGAAACGAACACCATCGGGGTGTTCGACGCCGAAACCAACGACCGTGTGGGCCAGATTTCGGGCGTTCAAAACCCTCGCTACATGGACGCACGAAACCAAACGGCGTACGTGACCGGTCAGGACTACAGCCCCCCGCTCGCGCCGAAGCTGTACCAGGTCGACCTGTCGTCCAACACGGTCGTCGACTCGGTAGAAATTGGGGGCACACCGGAAGGCGTTCTCGCGACTGAGGACCGGATCTTCGTGGCGCTCGGCGGGCAGGACGGATCCGTCGCGGCCGTGACCGCCGCTGACTTGTCGGTTGAGGAGACCTTTCCCATGAACTGCGACGGTCCGCGATCGCTGGCGATGGACCAGCAGGACGAGTTGCTCGTGTTCTGTGCGGGGGTGACCATTCGGGACGACGATTTCAACGTGGTTGATCGAACGGACGGAGCCATCCGCGCCGTAAATCCGACGGATGGCACCATTACCGCCGAGGTTCCGTTAGACACGATGCTCACCTCCGTTTCGCAGGGACGGCGGGTCTTCTACACGCCCCGATCGGACGAAGCCTTTGCCGTCCTTGCCGACCAAACCATTGTCCGGTTTGACGCTGCCAGCAACCAGGTCGCAGCGGAATTTGACGCGTCCGGCAACCCGATCGGCACCCTCGGCTACGATGCCCTCGACGAGCGCTTGTACGTGGGCCGGGCCGCTACCGACGTGTTCGGAGCCAGTGGCTCTGTCACCGTCCATCGCCGGAACGGAGACCAGGTAGACACCTTTGACGCCGGCGGCTCAGGAGGCCCCGGCATTGCGCCCACCGACATCGCGTTCAGACGGATGACTCCGTAGGGCCTTCGTTTCCCTGCTCTGCATCCATATTAACCGCCTGTAGGGTTCATGGAAATTGATCGCTGCTATTGTTATGAGCAGACCTTCGCCGACCTCAAAGCGGTGGCCGACGACACCGGTGCGGAGTCGGTGGAGGCCCTGCAGGCGCACGTGACCTTCGGGAAGAATTGCCAGCTCTGCCACCCGTACGTCCGGCAGATGCTGAGGACTGGACAAACGGTTTTCCATGAAGTGCTGGAGGACTCGGAATCCGAACACTGATGGAGAACGGATACACCGGCGGTCGGTGAAGACACGCAAGCAAAGAGCCGAAGTCGTAACCTTTTTGTTTGCTTCCGATTGGACCGACCATCTGCCTCGGCTGAACGTAGGGAAGGTGTATTTCCTTGACGATCATCCCCACCCGCAATGGCTTCGATCTTGTACGTTTTTCCTCACCCCGACGACGAATGCTTTGGTCCCGCACCCGCACTCGCTCGTCAGCGCCGAATGGGCCATGAGGTTCATCTCCTTACCCTTACGCGGGGCGAGGCTACGACGCAGCGTCAGCGGCTTGGCTACTCGAAAAAGAAGATGGCACAAACGCGCTACCAGGAAATGCAGGGGGTAGCTGAGGTTCTCGACCTATCCTCTCTCCGGGTCCTGGAGTATCCCGATGGTCAACTTGCGGAACTGAACCCGCTCGTGTTGGAGGAGGAAGTTGCCGGTCCCATCCACGAGACGGAGCCCGACGTAGTGGTCACGTATCCGGTTCACGGCGTAAGCGGGCATCCCGACCACCTGGTCACGCATGCCGTCGTAAAGCGCGTCGTCTCCGCCCTCCGCCAGGATGGGACCGGTCACCCCCGGCGGCTGGCCTTCTTTACGCTTCCCCCGGCCGACACGGACACCTCGCGGCCCGCTCACCTCCAATCGTCCCCCTCCGCGCTCATTGACTGTGTCGTTCCGGTGAACGAAACCGACTTTGCCACCGCGCAAGACGCACTGGACTGTTACGAAACGTATCGGCCCGTGATTGACGAGCAGCGGCCCCTGCAGTCGGTGAAGGATGGAATTGCCTTCGAGATCTTTGGAGAGGCACACGACCCTCCCCTGTCTACCCTCCTGGCCGAATTGGACACGACAGAGGTCTCTCCGTCCCCAACGCCTCCCTCCCAGTCGTAACTGTCGAGTCGTCGTTCCCTTTCGTTTTCAGAATCATAATCCAGATCGTTTTGGGATCCGGAACGTCCGAGGGATCTTCTATAATATGAGCTGATGTCTCTTCACGTCCCTCGTGTTGCTCGCCCGACCGGCCATGCCCTCCTCCGCGAACGTCTATCAGTGGCTCCCCCCCTGGATCAACCACCTCGCTCTAAAAATTGCCGTCCCTCCAGCACTGGCAGGCGCCGTTGGGGGGGTGGTTCTGTCGTCCTCTCTCGTGTGGAGTGTGCTGGGCGGAGTGACTCTGGGCCTCGTCACCTACAGCGCAGCCCACTACTGGCTCGCGTCCCGCCTGAACCGGGCTCGCAAGATGCTTCAACACATCCGGCAGCACGCCTTCGAGGACGTACCCGCTCCGTCCAATCCGCGGGGGGACGAGTTGCAGTCGCTCACGTGGGACGTTTACCGGACAGGGGACACGTTGGAGAACGAAATCCAGGAGCTAAAGAAGCGCGAAAGCTACCGTCGAGAGTTCATAGGGAACGTGTCTCACGAGCTCAAAACTCCGATTTTCTCTGCCCAGGGCTTCGCGGAGACGCTGCTCGACGGAGCGCTGGACGACGAGGAGGTGAATCGCACCTTCCTCGAAAAAATTCTTCATAACGTGACCCGGTTGGAGAATCTTGCCCGAGACCTGTCGGCCATCACGAAGATTGAGACGGGAGAGATGGAGATGTCAACGCAGGCGTTTGATCCTGGAGAGTTATTTCAAGAGGTTCGGGACTCTCTGGAGTTGAAAGCGAAAGAAAAGGACATCACGCTCCGATGCGAAGTCGCAAAAGACCTTCCGTCCGTGTACGGCGACCCCGACCGTCTCCGTCGAGTGCTCGTGAACCTCGCGGATAATGCCATCAAATATAACGAAGCGGGAGGAACGGTGACCCTCCGCGCCACCCCCATCTCTCCCGAGGACGTAGAATTTAGCGTTTCGGACGACGGCATTGGCATTCCTCAGGAGCACTTTCCCCGACTGACCGAGCGGTTTTACCGCGTTGACAAAAGTCGATCCCGAAATCAGGGGGGGACCGGTCTGGGACTCGCGATCGTGAAACACATTCTGGGAGCCCATAACCGCGAACTTCAGGTCGACAGCACTCCCGGGGAAGGCTCCACCTTCCACTTCACCCTCCCCACGACTCCTTTTAACCGGATGGAACCCGCGTAGGGATCGTCTCTCTATTGAATGGACTCCTCCGTGTTCTCCCTACTTTATACTCTTCCGTGCCGCCTCCATGCCCGACGCCCGCCGTTCAACTGTAGACGTCAATGTGAGCCCCGATTACGAAACGCTAAGCCGCACCGCCGTCGAGCGAATCCAATCCGTCGTCGAGACCACTCTCGCTGAGCAGCAAACATTCGCCCTCGCTCTGGCCGGCGGAAGCACCCCGCGCCGCCTCTACGAATTACTGGCCGAGGCCTCGCTCCCCTGGAGCCACATCCATCTCTTCTGGGGCGACGAGCGCTTCGTCCCGCACGATCATCCGAAAAGCAACGTCAAACTGGTCCGGGAGACGTTGCTGTCCAACATTGATCTGCCGCCCGAAAACGTCCATCCCATGCCCACGTCCGACACGCCTCAGGCCGCGGCTGCAGCCTATGCCGACACCCTGCACCATGCCTTCGCCGAACGGTCTCACACGTTTGATCTCGTTCTTCTCGGCATGGGATCGGATGGGCATACCGCCTCTCTCTTCCCCGAGCACGACCCCGCCCCGAACGACCCGAAGTGGGTCCGGGCAGTGTCCGCCCCCCCGCGACACGACATTGCTCAGCGACTGACCTGCACGCTCCCCGTCATTAACGACGCGCGGAGGGCATTCGTCTTAGTGTCAGGCTCCTCAAAGCGAGACACAGTCCAGGCGGTGCTCGACGATAACGACGAATCTCTCCCAATGACCCGCGTTCGCCCATCGACCCAGCTGCTCTGGCTCCTCGACGAGGATGCTCATCCCTCCGATCATTCATAGCGCAAAAGCGACCTTCTAGGGGCCCGCAGGCGTGTGCTCAAGGACCCACTAGGGGCCCGCAGGCGTGTGCTCAAGGACCCACT
>JAHENZ010000196.1 GCA_018609755.1 Salinivenus sp.
ACGGAGGCCTTTTACTTCGGAGGAATTGCCGACCTTTCCGTTCGGGACGACGGTCAAATGGCAGTGGCCGACTACAAGGTGGGACACGTAAAGGTCCTCTCGCCTGATGGCTCGCTGGCCCACATTCTGGGACAGGAGGGAGAGGGCCCGGGGGAATTTCAGCGGGTTGGACTTGTCCAATGGGCCCGTGGCGATTCGCTGTACGCCTACGATCTCCAGGGATCGCGTCTGACCGTGTTTTCCCCTGAGCCGCCGCATCCTCGAGCCCGAACGATCTCCGTCTCACGAGAGGATGGGATGCCAGTTCGAGTTCGCGTTGTGGGGACGACCCTGACCGTTGAGATTAGTCAGCAGGTCCCGCCGAACAATGGAGCGCCGCGGTTCCGCCGCGTTCGTCATCTCAGTGAGTCGGGAGTTCCGGGAGATACGCTGTTCGCGATGCGGCGGCAAGGGAGCGTGGTAGTGAGGAGTGACGGAGTCTTCCAGTTCCGGCCCATTCCGTTCGGTAGAGAGTCCGAAATCACGATCGGTCCGGATCATCGACTCTATGCCGGTTGGGAAGACAGCCTCCGAGTGGTGGCTCATGGATTAGAGGGCTCTGCCGAAGAGGTTGCCGAGATTTCGACCCCGCGAATTCCTATCTCGGAGGCTGCCCGTGACTCGGTCCTCAAACAGATCAACAACGCCGACCTGCGGACCGCAGCAGCGTCAGCCATGCCCGACACGAAATCGGCATTCACCGATCTGATCGTTGCCGACAACGGCCAGCTGTGGGTGCGACGTCCGACGCAAAACGAAGAGACTGACACGGTTCCGTGGTGGATTCTTGAGCCCGACACGAAGACCGTCCACCAGGTCCGACTTCCACGAGACGTGGTGCTCATGGTCGTCCAGAATGGTCGAGCCTACGGCACGACCAGAACGGACAGCGGTGCACCAGCAGTCGTACGCTACCGGATTGACGACTCTTGATCGATTCGCAAGCCATGTCCGACTCAAATTTAGGACGTACATTCTGGCTCCAGCGCTGGATCGAGCGGCCTGTCCCCGTCCTCGCGTGGGCGGTGGCGCTGCTGCTGGGCGGGGCGTGGATGGCCACGCAGGTGCCCCTCGAGTGGGCGCCGACCGTGGAGCTACCGGAGGTGCGGGTGACGGCTGCCTGGCCCGGCAGCTCGCCTCGAAGCGTCGAGCGGTACGTGACGGCCCCCATCGAGCGGGCGGTCCAGAACGTGGAGGGCACCGCCGGTGTGGAGAGCGTCTCGGAGGAAGGGCAAACCACCGTCACCGCCCAGGTGGCCGAGGGCACGGACCTGAGCCTCTACACGGCCCGCGTCAGCGAGCGGCTGCGGCTCGTGGAGGAGTCGCTGCCCGACCGCGTCTCGCCCCAGCTCACCAAGCGGGTGCCCGAGGCCCTGCGTGACGAGCAGGGCTTCATGACATTGCAGCTGGTGGGGCCGCAGGAGCCGTCGGCCCTCCGACGCTGGGCCGAAGACCGGATTTCCCCCCGGCTGAGCAGTCTCTCGGGCGTGTCGGACCTCCGCGTGCGGGGCGGCACCACGCGGGAACTGCTCGTCACGCTCGATCCCGACCGTCTGGCCGCCCAGGGCATCGAAGCGGCCTCCGCCCAGCGGGCCCTCCAGGAAGCCACCCGGAACGACGTCTACGGCCGCCTGCGGGCGAAGGGACGAGCGCCGCTCCTGCTTACACCTGCCACGGACCGAGTGGACGAGCTCCGGACCCTGGTGGTAAGCGAGCCTTCCCGAGACGGGCCGCCGGTCGAGCTGCACCAGGTCGCGACGATTGAGCTCAAACCAGCCCCTCGACGCTCCATCACTCGGATCGACGGCAATCCAGTGGTGACCCTCACGCTCGACCGGGCGCCGGGCAGTCACATGGTGGAAGTCGCCGAGCGAGTTCGATCCCGAATGGCCGAGCTGGAAAAAACCCTTCCAACCGACGCGCGGATGGAGGTGGCCACCGACAAGAGCGAGGACGTGCGCCGCCAGCTGCGCAACCTGAGGTGGCGCGGCGGCATCGGGCTGCTGCTCGTCATTCTCGTCATGCTCCTGATGCTTCGCAGCGTCCGGGCCGTGGGGGTCGTCCTCTTCAGCGTGGGCGTGGCCCTGGCCGTGGCGCTCGCCCTGCTGGAGCCGCTCGGCCTCACGCTCAACCTGATCACGCTTGCGGGCCTGGTGCTCGTCTTTGGGTTGCTGGTGGACAACAGCGTGATCGTGACCGAGCAGTTGCTGCTGGAGCGGGAGCGGCGGCCGGGCGTGCCCCTCGGGGAGAACGCCGTTACGGCCGTTCGGGCCGTGGCACTGCCCCTGGTGGGGGGGACGATCACGACCATAGCGGTGATGCTCCCCCTCGTCTACCTGAGTGGCGAGCTGCGGACGCTCTTTCTGCCGTTCGGTGTCCTCACGGCGCTCACGCTCGCCGCGTCGCTGGTGAGCGCAGCCCTCCTGGTGCCCGTCCTGGGCCGGTGGCTGCCCACGCCGAGTCGAGGTCACCGCCTGCCGCGATGGATGCGCCGGGCCGTCCAGTGGCCCTACGCCCTCGGCACCTGGGCGCCGAAGACGACGATGGGAGCGCTCCTGCTGGTGGTGGGACTCCCTATCTGGCTTCTTCCGACAACCATCGGTGTGTCCGAAAATGACAATCAGTCGGTGCCCGTCCGGCGGTTGGGAGCGCTCTACAACCAAACGGTGGGGAGCGACCTCGTGCAGGAGGCGCGGGAGTGGATCGATCCGGCGCTCGGCGGCGTCGTCCGGCCGTTCATCGAGCAGACCAATTTCGGCGAGCAGTGGAGCTACCAGGCCGACCCGGAGGTCTACGTGCGCCTCGGCTTTCCGCCCGGCAACCCCATCCAGCGGGCCGACTCGCTCCTCCGGCGCTTCGAGCAGACGGCACTGGCGTCGTCCTCGGTCCGTCGCACGGTGGCCCGGATTAGCGAGCGCAATGCGCGCCTCCGCGTGCTTTTCCGCGAGCCGGCGCTGGAAACGCCCGAGCCGTACGTTTTGCGCGAGCGGCTCATCCAGGAGGCGGTCCTGCTGGCCGGGATCGACGTGAGCGTCGGGGGCCTTCTCCCGCAGGGGTACTACAGCCGGAGCGGCACCAACATCTCCGGGTTCACCATCACCGCTCACGGTCCCAACTACGAAGACCTCTCGGCCCTCTGCGAGCGATTTGCCCGAGAGTTGAAGCAGGCGAGTCGACGCGTGGCGACGGTGAACACCAACGCGGGGCGCCGGGGCTTCCGGCAGCCACGCGAGGTTCTGCGCTTCCGTTTGGGCCCGGATGCTCAGGCCCAAACCGGCGTCACGCCGCAGCGCATCGCCCGGCGGCTCCAGCCGGTCCTGTCCACCCGGCATCCGTCACTGTGGGCCGACCTCGAGGGCGCCCCTCAGCTTCCCGTCCGCATCGTGGTCGGCGGTGCCCGGCAGCTCGATGTGGAGACCCTTACCGACCGCCCGTTCGTCCTGGCCGGAAGCACGCAGGTCAAGCTCAAAAGCACCGCGGACTACCAGGTGGAGACCGTCCCCAGCCGCATCGTGCGCGAGAATCAGCAGTACAAGCGCTACGTGGAGGTCGACTACCGCGGACCCCATCGCATGGGAGATCAGTTCCTCGACGAGGCGCTCGAGAGCTTCTCGACGCCACCGGGGTACCGACTGGAGCGGGATCAACGTTCATTCTTTACTGAAGAGACCGAGCGCACCTTCGGCTGGGTGATCCTGGGGACGATTGTGCTCGTCTTCCTCGCCACCGCGGCGGTGTTCGAGTCGTGGCGCCTTCCGGGCGTGGTGCTCTTGAGCGTGCCCACGGCGCTGGTGGGCGTGGCTGCGGCCTTTCTCCTGGCGGGTGATCTGGCCTTCGCCGAGGGCGCCTTCATCGGGGCGGTGCTGCTCGTCGGCATCGCCGCCAACGACTCCATCCTGCTGGTCGATCGTTACCGGACCCTCCGCTCCTCATACGCACACGCCGTGCCGGGGCGGATTGACCCCCTCATTCGGCTGGCCCTGCGCGAGCGCCTGCGGCCCATGTGGACGACGACACTGTCCACCTGCGTGGCCATGCTGCCGCTGTTGGTCTTTCCGCAAGAGGGGGAGTTCTGGACCGGCATGGCCGTGACCGTCACCGGCGGCCTGCTCGCGGCTACGCTTTTGGCGCCGCTGGCGACGGTGGCGCTGGTGCGGCTCCTCGATCAGTAGGAGGCAGCGTACGGGACAACTCCTCTCTGGATGGGCTTTTTGAGCCCAACATTTCCCAAGCGCCCGGAAATATTCCGTCAGAGAACGACCACATTCAGGCGAATGCGAACGGGGAGTCGGAAGTAGTCTTCGCCGCGCCGCTCAGCCTTTCCGGCGGGGATCACCTGCATGTTGAAGCCCGCCCAGAGAGTGGGCAAAGTACTCTTCCGGGTCGAGGCCCCTGTTTTCAGCACGTCGTTTTAAGAGGATAGAAACGTACTGCGCCGTCATCGCCGAGTCTCCGATCGAGTTCATGTGGTAGAATTGTCGAAAGACGGTTCAGTATCTACGCAGGCGAGCGTTCAGTTTTGCGGGACATGCGACAGGCGACGTACGATCGCAGGGGTCGAATGTGGCTTTCAATGGCCAGATGTCCGCTATGGGCTCGTGGATAGGGATTGGACAAATAGAAAGAACACCAGCCGCCGCTGGAGGTGGGGTCGCATGATTTTTGCACCGTTACTAGAAGGTAATCTACCAGCATAATAGCGTATAGTGTAGGTGAAAACGGTTTCGAGGGGCAGAAATAATCAGTGCCCGATCCCTGAGGAGGGGATGTCTGGCGAGGATGGGACCGGTCTTCCGTCCTGGATTTGTCGCTGGGGCCTTCTGTTTCTTCTTGGAGGACTTCTCGTGCAGGGCTGCCGAACGGAGCAGTCGACCCGCGTTTTCACGACGGCCACGGCAATTGAGCAGGCAAGCGTCGATGAAGCGCTTCATGGGACACCGGTGCGGATGGAGGGAGTCGTGACGTACTCGGATCCGTCCTGGGGGCTGCTTTTCGTGGAGGACAGTACTGGAGGACTGTTTATCAGCGCACGGGGCGTGTCGTCACCGCCCTCTGTCGGCACGCAGGTGCGACTGGAGGGAGTGGTGGCGCCCTCCAACATTGGGGTCGATTCCGTGCGGATCCAGGCGCGTGGGGAGGGAGCTTTTCCGACCCCGAATCGCCAACCCATTCGGAAGTTGTCGTTGGCTCGACATGGAGCCGACTGGGTTGAGGTGCAGGGAGTCGTGCAGTCCGCCCGGGTTGAGGCAGAGCGCTTAGTGCTCACGTTGGTCGGCCCGGAGGACTACCTTGTCGTTCGACTAAAGAACTATCCTCAGAGTGGGTTTCGTCGTCTCGTGGGGGCAACGGTCGCGGTGGAAGGCGTCGTGGCCATGGCCGGTGAAGGCGCGTCGTCAAGCGACGTTCAGCTCTATGTCCCTTCGCGGGATCAGGTGGACGTGGTGCGTGCAGCCCAAGAGATGCCGCAACGTACGATTCAGCAGGTGGAAAAAGGGGGAAGTGAAGCCGACGGCCTGCCAGGCGTTCGGGTGCAGGGCACGGTGGCGCGCAGGACCGGCGGTCTCCTGTTTGGGCTTCGAGACTCCACAGGAGCGATGCAGGTTCAACCCGCTGCGCCTTTTGAGGGGGAGGTGGGCGACTCTGTAGACGTGATCGGATTTCGGGCAGAAAATTCCGGGCAGGTCTTTTTGGAGAAAGCAAAGGTGCATCGGCTTGGTCCAGTCCACACACAGCAGGGTCCGGTTTCTTCATCAGAGACGCTCCCGGTCCTGAACCAGGTCGCAGACGTTTGGAGCCTGTCCAATGAGGAGGCCGCCCGGCAGTATCCGGTGCAGATCCAGGGGGTGGTCACGTACGTCGATCCGAATTGGAGAATCTTGTTCGTTGAAGATGCCTCGTCCGGCATTTACGTGGATGCGGATTCGATGGATTGGGATCAGGTCTCAGCCGGACAGCGTGTGGTCGTAGAAGGACAGAGCGGTCCCGGAAACTTTGCCCCCATTATTAACGACGCCCGCGTACGCCTTCTGCAGGAGGGGCCGCTGCCGGACGCCCCATCCGCTCAGTTGGCAAAGCTCTTTACTGGAAAAGTGGATGCACAGTGGCGGAATATCACGGGCACGGTGCGATCGGTCCGGCGAGAGGCGACAGGACACGTGTACCTGGAGGTGGACACGGGTCCCGAGCAATTGGAGACCCAAATACCGCCTCATTTGACTGAAGGCTCATCTCCCGACGATCTAGTCGGTGCTCGCGTGGAGGTGAGGGGGGTGTCCAGCACGCTGTTCAACGACCGCGAGCAGTTCGTTGGCATCAAGATGTTTGTACCGGGCTGGTCGGCCATTCGAGTTCGAGAGCCGGCCCCGGCTGATCCATTTGCGCTTCCCGCTGATTCAATTCGTGCACTACTCCACTTTGATCCTGGCGAGGGCCCGGTCTCGCTTACGCGGATTGAGGGGACCGTAACCCACCAGACCCCCAGCGGAGATCTTTACGTGCAAGACGCCACCGGTGCCGTGTTTGTGCAGGCGCAGCGCCAGCGTTCCGTTGCCCCAGGAGATCGGGTTTCGGTGGTTGGGTTCGCAGCACCTGGCACCTACGATCCGGTCCTCAAGGACGCCTGGTACCGGACGATTCGGAAGGGAACCCCGCCGTCGCCCCTGCTGCTCCAGCCCGACGATGCACTCGATGCTTCGTACGACGGACGTTTGGTACAACTAGAGGCCACCCTTCTGGATCACCTGCGCCTCGACGATCGGCACGTTCTCACGCTTCGGACGGGTCCCCACGTGTACGAGGCGACCCTTTCGGAGGCGGCCGTCGATGATAGCATACAAGCCGTTCGGACGGACAGTCGCGTGCGGGTGAAAGGGATTTACGGGGTGCGTGTAGACCAGACAGGGGCGGGGGTTGTGCCACAGTCCTTCGATTTGAAGCTTCGTTCGACTGCGGACGTGGCAGTGCTAGAGCCGGCCTCGTGGTGGAATTGGCGGTACACGGTGGGACTCATCGCTGTGCTTGCCGCTCTGGGCCTCGGCGCAATGGTGTGGGGGGTGGCACTGCGACGCACGGTGAAGGATCAAACGGCGTTTATTCGGGACAAGCTCCGGACCGAAAAGAAGCTCAAGAAGAAAGCGGAGGCGGCCAGCAGGGCCAAGAGCGAGTTTCTGGCCAACATGAGCCACGAGATTCGCACGCCGATGAATGGAGTGCTCGGAATGATCGAGCTGGTGATGGACACCGACCTTTCGACGGAGCAGCGGCAGTACCTCTCGATGGCTCGTTCGTCGGCCCGCTCGCTGATGTCGATCATCAACGACATCCTGGACTTTTCGAAGAACGAGGCAGGCAAACTCAAACTGGAGACGACGGAATTTTCCCTCCGAGAGCAGGTGATCCCAACGCTTCGGACCCTGGCGCGACGGGCACACCGAAAGGGATTGGAGCTGATCGTGGACGTGGATCCTGCGGTCCCTGAGCGGGTGGTCGGAGACCCAACCCGTCTCTCGCAGATTCTCGTGAACCTCGTCGACAATGCCATCAAGTTCACGGAAGACGGGGAGGTTGAGGTCGGAATTGAGCGAGGCGATCCCTCCCCCTCGGGTTCAAAACGGGAGGCCTTCGACGGAGGGCCCGTTGAGGCGGAAGAGGCGGCGTGCCTTCACGTGTGGGTACGGGATACCGGTACGGGCATTCCGCCCGAAAAGCAGGACCGAATCTTCGAGGCCTTCGAGCAGGCGGACATGTCCACCACACGGAAGTATGGCGGGACGGGCCTGGGCCTGGTGATTGCGGCGCAGCTCGTGGACATGATGGGGGGATCGATTTGGCTCGACAGCACGGTGGGCGAGGGAAGCACGTTCCACGTCACGGTGGTTCTTGGGGAGCGTGAGGAGGAACGTACGTCGCACTCCGTTCGGGCGAACGGGACGCGGGTATTGGTCGCAGTCGAGAATGCAACGGCTCGTCGGCTCTTGGAGAAGATTCTAGACCGTTGGGGATTGGTGCCGACGCTGGCGGCGGATGCGGATGCGGCTCGGGCTCGGGTCCGAACGGCGTCGACGGGCGAGTACCCGCTCATTCTGCTTGACGATACGCTCGGGGAGGTGGATGGGCGAGCACTGGCGGCTCAACTGCGCGACGAGACGGACGAGAGTGTGCTCGTCCTTCTGAGCTCTATGACGGAGGCCGACGTCGAGAACGGATCGGCGGTGGATGACCGACTGCTGAAGCCGTTCACCCGGGAGCAGTTGCGCACCTGTCTGTCCCGCGTGCTGGGAGGAGAAGAGGCCGAGGAGCATCAGCCGCAATCAGAATCAACCAGGGAAGAGAAGGGCCGGATCACTCCCGCACACCATTCCCTCCACGTCCTTCTGGCCGAAGACGACCGCGTTAGTCAGCAACTCACCATTCGGCTGTTGGAGCGGGAGGGACATTCCGTCACAACGGTGGAGACCGGTCGGGACGCTCTGGACGCGTGGAAGCGGGAAGACATCGATCTAATCCTGATGGACGTACAGATGCCGGAGATGAACGGATTCGAGGCAACCCGGCAAATACGCGAGCAAGAAGAGGATGCGCACGTGCCGATTGTGGCACTCACCGCACGAGCAAGCGACGAGGATCGAGAAGAATGCTTGCGCGCCGGCATGGACGACTACCTTGCAAAGCCGGTAGACATTGAGGCCCTGAACGAGGTGGCCGTCCGGGTGGCGGCGGGCGCGATTCCAAGAAAAGAAATGGGGCCGTCCGGATTGGGAGGCGCCTCCGAGTAGTCCACGGGAAGGCGAGTGGGCCGGGGGGCGAAACGGTTACGCTTCCGCTCCAATCTTTCCCATAGCGACCCGGAGACGATTGCGGGCACGTTCGAGAGCAGCCTCATACTTTTCCCGCTCCTCGCCCTGCACGCCGTCATCGAGACGACGCAGGGCTCGTTCCTCCGCATTTTCGGCCCGCTCCACGTCGATCTCCGAGGCAGGCTCCACCGTTTCTCCGAGCACAGTGACGTGGTTCTCCACGATTTCGAGGAAGCCTCCGCTCGTCGCGAACACGATGCGATCGTTGTGCACGTCGGCGTATTCGTGCGCGTTCTTCGTCTTCACGATGAGGGGCCCAATCCCGAACGCCGCAATCATCGGCGCATGGTTGTTGCGCACCTCGAAGGAGCCTTCCACACCGGGAGCTCGCACCCCGTTGGCCGAGCCCTGGAACGTCTGCCCGTCCGGCGTGACAATGTCGACGTCAAGTTCGTCTGCCATAGGTCAATGTCGAATTTCGAGTTCATGTCCCGACCCCTGTCGGGAGCGAATTGCGGATCCGGTAGTGTCGATTCGACACTCGACATTCGCAATTCGAAATGGATTAGTCTTCTTCGAGCATCTTCTCGCCGTCCTCGATGACCTCGTCGATCGTGCCCTTGAGCAGGAAGGCCCGCTCCGGGAGGTGGTCGAGCTCGCCGTCCAGGATCATGCGGAAGCCGCGGATGGTCTCCTCAATGGAGACGTACTTGCCGGGCTGGCCGGTAAACTGTTCGGCGACGAAGAACGGCTGACTCAAGAACCGCTGGACGCGACGGGCGCGATTTACGGCCTGTTTGTCTTCGTCACTGAGCTCGTCCATGCCCAGAATGGCAATGATGTCCTGCAGCTCTTCGTACCGCTGCAGAATCTCCTTCACCTCCTGCGCCGTGTCGTAGTGCTCTTTGCCGAGCGCCCGCTCGTTGAGCATCTGACTGTTCGAGTCGAGCGGGTCGATGGCCGGGTAAATGCCCTGCGTAGAGAGCTGGCGCGAGAGCACCGTAGTGGCGTCGAGGTGGGCGAACGTCGTGGCCGGCGCGGGGTCCGTGAGGTCGTCGGCCGGGACGTACACGGCCTGGAACGACGTAATCGATCCCTTCTGTGTCGACGTAATGCGCTCCTGCAGGTCTCCCATCTCAGAGGCGAGCGTCGGCTGGTAGCCCACGGCGCTCGGCATCCGGCCCATGAGGGCGGACATCTCGGAGCCCGCCTGGACGAAGCGGAAGATGTTGTCGAGGAAAAAGAGCACGTCGCGCCCGCCCAGGTCGCGGAAGTATTCGGCAATCGTGAGGCCGGTGAGTCCCACGCGGGCTCGCGCTCCGGGGGGCTCGTTCATCTGGCCGAACACCAGGGAGATGTTGCTTTCGTCGTGCATCTGGTCGAAGTCGACCTTGTCGAGGTCCCACCCCCCCGATTCCATCGACTCCATAAACTCGTCGCCGTAGCTCATGACCCCGGCTTCGAGCATCTCGCGGAGCAGGTCGTTGCCCTCACGCGTCCGCTCGCCGACGCCGGAGAACACGGACAACCCCTCGTGCGCCTTGGCAATGTTGTTGATGAGCTCCATGATGAGCACCGTCTTGCCGACCCCGGCACCGCCAAAGAGCCCGACCTTGCCGCCCTTCGGGACGGGCTGAATCAGGTCCATCACCTTGATGCCCGTCTCCAGCATCTCCTGCGAGCCGGTGAGGCTGTCGAAGGAGGGCGGGTCCTGGTGAATGGGACGGTACTCGTCGACGTCCGGCTCCGGAAGGCCGTCAATCGGCTTCCCGACGACGTTGAAGAGACGCCCCCGAATTTCCTTTCCGATCGGCACGCTGATCGGCTGCCCCGTTGCGACAATTTCCTGGCTTCGCTGCAGGCCGTCGGTCGAGTCCATGGCGATGGCGCGGACGCGCCGCTCGCCCAGGTGCTGCTGGACCTCCAGAATGAGGTCGTCCCCTTTCTCGCGATCCACGCGAAGGGCGTCCAGGATGTCGGGGACGCCGTCTTCGGGAAATTCTGCGTCGACGACCGGGCCGACGACCTCTATGATCGTGCCCTTTACTTCGTTGGTACCTACTTCCATGAGAACGTCGGTTGTTCGATGTGTTGGCGTTGCCGGAACGGGCGGGTGTCGTAGGGAGCGTCGAGCGTGCGCTGCGCTCCAATGCTACATGCCCCAACGTAAAATTTGAGGATGGGAATTGCGCACAGGCTGGATGAGAATTCCACAGTTGCGCCGCAAAGAATCGTGGAATTTCGGGCGCGAGGCAAAGTGTCGCCATTCCTCCGACCTGTTCTCATCCGAATACCCTCCGTACACTCCCGTCGACGGATTATCATTGAAGGTGTTCGCCAGCTGTTTTGTGTTCTTCTATCCATGAGTGGAATTTGGGGGGGCATTCATTTATACAGTGGCATTCGAACCGGTCAATTACCAATAAGGCGATAGAGACCGCTTCTATTAACGAGGGGGTTGAGTAGGTACGCGATCGAGGATCCGTCATGTTAGTCGAATCACCGATTCCGAGTCATGAAACGCCTCTGGAGTCTCGTTCTCGTTGGAGCTATAGTACTCCTCGGGCCGGGGGAACTTCACGCCCAGGAGCGCCCGAACATTCTCTTTGCCTTTGCCGATGACTGGGGCTATCCGCATGCCGGAGCGTACGGCGATGCGACCGTCGAGACGCCGACATTCGATCGGTTGGCCCGAGAAGGCGCACTGTTTACCCGGGCGTTTGTGTCCTCGCCCTCCTGTACTCCGTCGCGCGGAGCGGTGGTGGCGGGGCAAGACTTCTGGCGACTGGGGGCGGCGGCCAACCTGTGGTCCACGTTTCCGGACGAAGTAGAGGTCTATCCGGAACTGCTGGCCGAACGGGCCGGCTACGCCGTCGGGCATACCCGGAAAGGCTGGGGGCCGGGGGAGATTGGGAACCGGTCCCACAATCCTGCCGGTCCCCACTTTGAGGATTTCGAGCAGTTTCTCGACCAGCGGTCTACGGATCAGCCCTTCGCCTACTGGTTTGGGAGCAATGACCCGCATCGGCCCTACACGGACAGCCTTCGCCGGGCCATGAACATCGATCCCTCCACGGTCGACGTGCCGCCCATGCTTCCCGACGTACCCGCCGTACGGCGCGACATTGCCAACTATTATGCCGAGGTGCAGCGGTTCGACCGAGAAGTAGGGCAGCTGCTCCAGACGCTGGCCGAGCGGGGAGAATTGGAGAACACCATCGTCGTGATGAGCGGAGATCACGGCTGGCCCTTCCCCCGAGGCAAAGCGAATTTGTATGACGCCGGGACACGGGTCCCTCTGGTCATTCGGTGGCCCGAATCAATCGAGGGGGGCCGGACGATCTCCGAGTTCGTAAACCTTACGGACCTTGCGCCCACGTTCCTTGCCGTGGCCGGTGTGTCTATTCCCGACGACATGACGGGCCAGTCCCTGATGGACTTGCTGGTGCCGTCTCAGTACGACCGGACCGAGACGGGACGCGAATCAGTTGTCATCGGACGCGAGCGGCACACTCCCGCGCAGGAGGCCCCCAACGAGGGGGGGTATCCCGCCCGTGCCCTTCGCACCGGCGACTATCTGTATATTCGAAACTACTATCCCGATCGGTGGCCGGCGGGCACCCCTCACTATCGAGAGGCCGCCATGGATACGGGCTGGCTGGGCGACACCGACAACGGCCACGCCAAGTATTTCCTCTGGGCCCATCGCTCGGAATCGTCCCACCTGCAAGAACTTTACGAGCTGTCCTTCGGCAAACGGCCGGCCGTGGAGCTTTACGACCTCCGCACGGATCCGCACCAGCTTTACAACGTGGCGAGCGATCCGGACTACGCAGAGGCCCGCCAGCGCCTGGCCGAGCGCCTGTCCAAACGCCTGCGCCGTCGCGAGGACCCCCGTGCACTTGGGAGTACTCCTGATCTGGATCGTCCCCCGTATTTCGGAGGCATTCCTTCGTGGCCGGGCGACAGCACGCTTACACAGTACCGGTAGGAGGGACGGTCGGACGGGGGGGCGCCGGGGACGTATGGCGCAGAGGCGAGACGGAAACGTCCTGGTCCGAACCCAAGAGCTTCTTTCTTGCTCTTTTTCGAGGCTAGAGATCGGTGCCTTGTAGTGCACCCGTCTGCCACCTATGTTCTATACCTGAAGGAGCCCTCGCACGTTTTTCCGCACTGCGATTCCCGACCGATGACGGATCCTTTTCATCTACAGGATGACTCGGAGGACCCCGAGAGCGAGTATGACGACAACTGGGACATTGATGACGAAGAGGAGGAAGCTGACCTTGAGGAAGAAGAGGAGGACGACTGGGTCGATTGGGAGGAAGACGACGCGTTCTACGAAGAGCAGGAAGACGAATACTACGAGGATGAAGAAGAGGACGATTACGAAGACGGTGAGGATGTCCTTGACGACGAGTTTGATGATGAGTAGCCCGTATCGTTCGTGTCGCATCCAGCAACACAGCATCACGTGAGCGAGTCGTCGGAGCCCATTCCCTGGTGGGGGACGTATTCCCTGGACGAGTATACAGGAGGAGAATGGCACATCGGGCCGTCGACCCTCTGGGTGTATCGGGCGTCCCGCGACTGGCGGGTGGTGCACCAGCCCTCGATCGACCCGGTGACGGCCGACCCGATGGCACAGCGCAGCGACGCAACGGTCCCGCTCCCCGACAATGAAATGACGGCCGTGCTCAAGTCAGAGGACGAGGCGCTGGTGACGAATCGGTACAGCGTCCGGCGCACGAAGGGGACGATTGCTCTACGGCCCGCGATCGCCGATCGGCCCGTGGTGACCCGGCCCGAGCATCCGCTCTCGGTCCTGCCGAATGAGGCTGTGACGCTCTACTTGAGTACGCCGCTCTGGATACGCATCGAATTGGTCGAATCGGAGCGGCGGCTGACGGAGGTGCCGTCGCACCGGATGTCCGACACCTGGTTTGGGTCGTCCACCCGGGAGGGCACACTCTGCTACGCCACCCGCACGGTAGGCCGGCTCAACCTCGACCGTCTGCCGCGTCGCCTACACCGCGCCATCACCCCGCTCAAGGTGCGCAACTCCGCTACGGAGCCCTTGTTGCTAGAGCGCGTGCAACTGCCCGCTCCGCACCTCTCCCTCTACGCCACGCCCGACGATGCGCTCTGGACCGAGGGCGTCACCATGACGCATCGTGAAAAAGACGCCGGGGCGACCGTACAGATTCGAGACGGCCCGCCTGCCGACGTGGACGAGGCCGAGCATATGCAGGAGCCCCGCGAGGCGAGCAAGCAAAACTTGATCACGAGTACGTTCAGCGCGTTTGGGGCCCTGTTTGGTTCGTGAGGAAGGGCTCGACCGCTGTGGAAAGGACTATCGATTGGGGACGACTGCCTTTGTATCGAATTTGAGGGTCTCAGGTGGGAGGAGCAGTACTCTTTACTCTTTTGACACGTACCGTGCGTTCGAATGTCCAATCGGTTTCCCTTTCGGCCCAAGCAGAGCCTCGGCCAGAACTTTCTGCACGATCCGAACATGGCGGAGAAGATCGTGGGCACGCTTCAGGCCCCCCCACAGGCGCACGTCGTGGAGGTAGGAGCGGGCACTGGAGAATTAACGACGCTACTGGCCGAGCGCTACGAGCGCCTGACCGCCATCGAAATTGACGAGCGAGCGGTGAAGGTCCTTCGCGAGAAGATGCCGGCGCTCGACGTACGGCAGGAGGACGTGCTGGAGACGGACTGGTCGGCCCTCGCCGCCGAGCACGACGGGGCGCTCCACGTGATCAGCAACATGCCGTACTACCTCACGAGCGAGCTGCTTTTCGCCCTGCTTGAGCAGCGGGCACACGTGGCGGAGGCGGTGCTCACGATGCAGAAGGCGGTGGCCGAGCGACTCGTGGCGGAGCCGAAGACGAAAGCCTACGGCATCCTCAGTGTGCTCCTTCAGCTTTTTGCCGAGCCCGAGCTCTGTTACGGGGTGCCGCCGCAGGTCTTTACTCCGCAGCCGGACGTGTCGAGTGCAGTGATTCGAATCACGTTTCGGGACGAAGACGCTCCTGAGGATCTGGCACTCGACGACGTGCGTCCCTACGTGCGCGCAGCATTCAACCAGCGGCGGAAGATGCTCCGAAATAGCCTCAGTGCCTGGGCAAAGGATCAGAACGTCACGCTGCCGAATGACTGGGGCCGGAAGCGAGCCGAGGCGCTTTCCCCCCGCGATTTTGGGGAGCTCGCCCGATTCCTGAATGCGCAGGCTGAATCTGTCGACGGGCGGTGGTAGATTGGGGGTGTTCTCGTCCTCTCCGTGGTTGAGGGTGTGGGGAGGAGAGACGCGTGCTGTCCGTGTATCTTTTCGAGATTAATTGCAGGACCGATCACCCTTGGCACTGGGCTTTTTTCTTCCTAAAAAGGTCTGCTTTCTCTTCGTAGCGTCGTTGGAATCCAACGGCGCTACGAAGGGGAGATCCCTCACGTCCGGCGGATAATCTCATAATCCTACATAAGCAGGACAAGGGGAACGGGAGAGAACCCCTGCGTTCTTCTCAGTTCAGGAGGGATCTTGCTTCTCACGTCATTATCCGATGTCGGTATGTCTACGTCGCCATCCGATTCTGCACCGTCCCTGGCCCACGATGGAGATCGGCCCAGCGGTCTGCTGGAGCTCGACGAGTCCGTCGTCGACGACATCGTGACGTTGCTGGCGGATGGCCAGCGCGGCATGGTGCTCAACCTCGTAGCCGATCTCTATCCGGCCGACGTAGCGCTGCTCCTCCGCCACATTCCGTCGGAGGAGTCCAAACGACTGTTTCGGTGGCTGCCGCCCGAGCTGGCCAGCGACACCCTCGCGGAGATGGAGGATGCATTCCGGGCCTCGCTCCTGGAGAATCTTTCGCAAACCGCCCTCATCAATCTCCTCGATGCGCTCGACACGGACGATACGGTCGACGTACTGGCCGACCTGCCGGACGAGGTGGCTTTGAAGCTCCTGCCCGACCTGGAGGACACCGAGGATTTAGCGGAGCTTTTGGAGTATGGGGAAGAGACGGCCGGCGGCATCATGGCCCGCGAGTACGTGGCCGTGACGCCGGACTGGACCTTGCAAGAAGCCACCGAGGAGGTACGGCGCCACGCCGACGACGTGGACGAGATCTATACCGCTTACGTCGTGGACGATAATGGCGTACTGGTGGGCGTCGTCTCGCTAAAGCAACTGCTGTTGTCGTCCGCCTCGGTGCTCGTTCGCGACATCATGGACACCGACTTCATCTCCGTGGCGGTGGACGTGGACCAGGAGGAAATTGGGCAGCTCGTGCAGCGCTACGATCTGCTCTCCGTACCGGTGGTCGACTCGGGGGGGCGCATGCTGGGCCGCATCACGATCGACGACGTGGTGGACGTGATTCGGGACGAGGCCGCCGAGGACATTCAGCTCATGAGTGGTCTTACGGGAGAGGAGGAGACCATCGACACGGCCTTTGAGGTGAGTCGGGGGCGGCTGCCGTGGCTCATCGTCGGGCTGGTGGGGTCCGGGCTTTCCGGGGTCGTGATCGGGACCTTCGAGGCGACGTTGCAGCAGGCGGTCGTACTGGCCACATTTATTCCCATTGTGACGGCGATGGGAGGAAATGCCGCCGTGCAGAGCGCCGCGATTGCGGTGCAGGGGCTCGGGTCGGGCGAGCTATGGCTCACCGATGCCTTTTCACGGCTCGGGAAAGAAATGCTGGTGGCCGTGCTCAACGGTCTGGTCGTCGCGGCCCTGCTATGCGGCACCGTGGCGGCGCTGGGGATGGGCGATGTGACCACGCTCGTCGCCACACTCGGCCTCACGATGCTGAGCGTAAGTTTGGTGGCGACCACCAACGGGGCGCTTATCCCCTTCGTGCTCACGTGGAGCGGCATCGATCCGGCCAGTGCCATGGGGCCGTTCGTCACCACCTTGAATGACATCATCGGGCTCGCCATCTATTTTTTCATCGCCACGGCACTGTATCTGTGAGGGGGAGGTCTGGCGATCTATCGGACCGTCAAAGCTCCCCTGTGGGAGAAGCCAGATCGCTTGGGCTTCAGTGTACCCCGGCGCATAGAAGGGTGCGTCAGGCGCATAGGGAAATGTAGGGGGACTGTCGTATTGTGGAAGGGCGATATTTCTAACTCCCAATTCCCCCTTCTACAACATGTCCTTCTCAATTGCTTCTGGCCCGATCAAGGCCTCCACTCCTTCTGCCTTCCGGTACCTCAGCGCCCGAGGTCGCGGCATCCACACACTTCTCAAAGCGGTTCGCACCGTCTACCGTGCCCAGCACCGCAAGCCCCAGCTTGAGCCCGTCTTCGTCGACTGGGTGCAGCGATTCGTGCGGTTTTTTCCGGCCGAACCGGTGGGCAGCCTCAACCAATCGCACGTACGGGCCTTTCTGGCGCATTTGTCCAGCCAGCCAAACGGCACCCCCGAAAAACGAGAGCAGGCCCGAACGGCCCTCCGGTTCCTTCGCGTTGAGGTGCTACAGCAGGTGTAATACGAAACCCATTCGGAACCGTCGGTGCTGCAGAAGACGCTGTCTCCGAATGAGCTGATTATCTATTGACCGATCCGTTCCCCAGCAGTCTACAGAGCGCCGGACACGCGAGTCAGCAGCCGTTGGACGCGACGTCGGTTGACCCCGAGGTCGCTCTGGCCCACCCGGCTTGCACTGCGGACGTGGAGCACACTTCCGGTGTCCTGCGAGTCGACGGCGACGTGGACGTCGTCCTTAAAGACCAACGCCACGCGATATACTGCCGTGGCGCGCATCGAGTCTGGCTGAAGTTGCAACTGGGCCGGACCGAGATCGTCCAGAGCCGACTGTGCTGCCTGAAAGAGGGTGTCCGCCGGCACGTCGTAGCCCTGCGAGATCCGCTCACAGTTTGGCGTGTCGGGGCAGTCGGGGAGGGGATTGTCCGGATGGGCCGACGGCAGCGACTCGGACGACGAGCAGCCGGAGAAAAGGAGCCCGGTACTCAACGTGAACAGGACGAAAATCTGTGGGAGGGGGGCGGAGGAAGACGGGAGCACGGAGCAGGCGTCAATTGAAAGCGAGACGTTATTGCCGGGTGGTGGTGTTCTGCGGAGACGAAGACGGCCCCGACGAGTGGCTTGCGTTTTGCTTCAGGCCTTTCGCATCGTTGTACTTCGACGGACACTTCACCAGAATGTGGTTCGCTGCAAAGGCCTCTCCATTCATTTGCCCCTCAACGACCACCTGCTCGGCCTGCTCAAAGTTGGCCGGTTTCGGGTTTGGGTAGCGGACTTTGCGTACCGTTCCGGACTGGTCCCGCATGTAGAAGGTAAAGACGTTGGCCGTTCGGTCGTAGCGGGTGGGCCGATCCTCGACCCAGCTCCCCACCACGTGCGCCTGGCTGCCAGACTGGGCGGCCTGTTCGAAGTTCATGTACCCTCCCACCTGGCTGCCGAAGTTCAGCAGGAGAAGGCCCGCAAACCCGGCCATGGCGACAAGTCCAATGATCGATTTCCACTTCATGGAGGACTGGAGACCGATGGAAAGAGAATAGAAACGATCCGTGTGGCTTTTTTTTCCCAACTGGAGTACTCCGTTCGGTGTGTGAGTGTGGGGGGGTGGGCGTTCCGATCCCGAGCCCAGTTGCCGATACATCACTGCCGTGTGTCTTCTGAACCGGTGTCGTCGATGCGGCGTTCCAGGCGGTCGATCCTGCGGTCGGTGCGGACCATGAGCGCGATCAGTCCGGCCCAGATGATGAGCACGACGGCCAGGACGACGTAGATTTTGCCGTCGGCCAGCATGACCTGCTCCAGGTCGTCCGGCGGTTGCGTGTTCGGCTGCTCCGTCCACGTGCTGTCGTAGGCCGAAGCCGTGTCCGGCCGCTCCTGCGGTGGGGAGGGAGCGTCGTCTGTGTGAAGGGGGTGGACAGTCATGGGACGTACGGAGATGGCAATGCGTTAAAGGTCGGGCTCATCGCGGAGCTGGTCGCGGAGCCACGCCAGCCGCACGCGCTGTGTGTACAGGAGCCAGAAGAGACCGAGGAACCCGAGGACCGACGGATAGAAGACCCACCGCATGGCCGGGGCAAGGTCCGTCTGGCTGAACGCGGGGCTGCCTTCGCCTCCGGGGTGCAAGCTGGGAAGCTGGCGCGGGATGATGTAGAGGAGGAACGGCATCGTAACCACCGCGAACAGGTTGTACACCGCCGCGATGCGGCCGCGGGTGTCCCGGTCCTCAATGCTGTCCCGCAACACGAAGTAGGCCCCGTAAATGAGCAGCAAGACCGCCGCCATCGATTGCTTCGGGTCGAAGTTCCACCACTTTCCCGTGCCCACGTACCACGTAAAGCGGGCCCACACCATGCCCGTCACGATGCCGAGTAGGCCGAAGATGAGGGCCAGCCAGGCCGCCTCCCGCGCTCGGATGTCGCGCAGCCGATCGCCGGTTTGCAGGTAGCGAACCGAGTGGTAGGCCGAGAGGATTGTGGCCCCCATGAGCGTAAACCACATCGGAACGTGGAAATAGAGGTTGCGGGCCGACTGCTCCAGGATGTCCAGCTGCGGGATGGAGCCGAGGAAGCCCGCCACGATTACGCCCGTCAGTACCAGAAACACGGCCCCCTGCACGAGGCGGTACACGCGAGGGGGGACGACGGGAGACGATGAAGTGGACATGGGAAGCAAGATTGTGTAGCGGCCACGTTCCGGGCGGGGAAGTCCTCGTGGATCCTGACGTACGTCGTATAGAGTAGGGGCTTTCCTCTCGGCCGATGAATTCGCTCAAGGTTCAAGGCGAATTCCGGGCCCCATCGCTCAGTCCGTCCACACGAAGTCGAACAGCACGATCGAGGCTGAGAGCGTGGCGCCCGCGAACCCGACCAGTGTGAGAAGTTCGTCTTGGGCCTGCACCCAAGGCAGCCCGGCGATGGCTTTGCGCGTGGCGCTGGTGCCGGAGACCAAGAGGGGAACTAGAAGGGGGAGAAGGAGCACGGGGAGCAGTGGCCCCTGCCGAGCAGCACGGGCGACGAGGGCCGCCAGCAATGTGGTTGCACTCGCAAGGCCCACGGCACCCAGAGCCAGCACGCTCGCAAGCAGTCCGGGGGCGCGAATCGAAATGTCCAGAAGGAAGAGAAACGGGCCGGCGGCGACGATCGTGAGGAGCCCCACCAGCACGAGATTGAAAAGCCATTTTCCGGCGAAGACCATGCTGGGCCGGGTGTGGAGTTGAAGCAGGAGGACCGTTCCACGCTCCTGCTCCGCTACGAACGAGCGGCCCAGCCCAATCGACGCAGCAAACAGCATCACGATCCACAGCAGGGCCGACTGTACTCGGGCACTCAATGGGCGCGGGCCTACTGCAAACAGGACCAAAAGCAGAGCCCCTAACACGAACAGCAGGAGAGAATTCAGGGCGTAGCGTGTCCGCAGTTCAATCCGCAGGTCCTTTCGGAAAACGGCCCAGGCCCCGGCGAGCCAGTTCATAGATGCGAGCGGTGATTGAAGAAGCCATGCGGCACGAACATAGGGAATGGCACGCCGATTCGCTATCTTCTCCCCCGTTTCCCTTCCGTCATTCAACGAGTGTTATGACCATCTCTACCGATCGCATCCTCGGAGCGCTGCTTGGCACTGCTGTGGGCGATGCCCTTGGCATGCCGATCGAAGGTCTGAGCCATCAAAACGTGCGTACGTACTACAAAGGGATTAAGGAGTACCGCGACGATGATCAGCGGGGGGACTTGGACGCGGGGCAGTGGACGGACGACACGCAAATGACCTTTGCTCTCGTGCGGGCACTCACCGACCACCCCAACCCGGACGAGTGGCCCGCTGCGGTTGCCGACGAGTACGTTGCCCTGCGATCGGACGCGCGGCGCTGGGGGCAGACCTCAACCGCGGCCATTGATCGTTTGGCAGACGGCACATCTCCCGCTCAATCGGGCACGCCCGACCGCGCCAGCGACGGGGCAGCCATGCGGGCGACCCCCCTAGGCGTCTGGTGGGCGGCAACCCAGGTGGACCGGGACGAGGCATTTGCGGCCCTGCGGCCCGTTCTCTCCGTCACCCACCGCCATCCAGCCGCCCTTGCGGCGGGATGGGGACAGGCCTACGCCGTGCGCACCTTGCTCTCGCTCGACAGCCTCGATTCATTCGATCGGCCGACCTTCTGGTCGGGCCTCGTCGACGCTACGTCTTGGGCTGAGCGGCAACTGGAGGGAGATCACCGGATCTCCGACCGGCTCCGGAGTTTAGAAGAGATCATCGACTCGTTTCCGCTCGACCTGCGCGATGCCTGTGACGGGGTCGGCGTGCGGGCGGATGAGGCCTGGCCTTTTGCCTGTGCCATGGTGGCGCGGCGCCCTCATCTCCTTGAAAATACACTTCTCTCCGGCATCAACGTGGGCGGAGACGCGGACACGACCGGCGCCATGATGGGCGCGATGCTGGGGGCGCTCCACGGCTGGTCGAGCTTTCCGGGCGAGTGGAAGGAAGGCCTTGAGGCCGCTGATCGGCTACAGCGAGAGGCGGAGGCGTTCGGGAAAGCGATCTCGTAGGGACGAAGGGACGGAGCATGCGTGCGTCCGTCGAAGAGCCCGCGAGATGCCCACTCGTTCACGAGGTTCGGGCCCGCTCCTCCGCAGACACGAGATCGGGATCCTTCGGCTCCGTGGTGGGGGTCGTCTCCGTCGGCGGGGCGAACTCCCCGACGAAGTCAATCTCGGTCTCCAATTGGTAGCCCGTTTCCCGTTCCACGACGTCCTGCACGTGCTGGATGAGCGCACACACGTCGGCGGCCGTCGCCCGATCGGCGTTCACGAAGATGTTGGCGTGGCGATGCGTCACCATTGCCCCACCGATGCGCGTGCCCTTTAAACCACACTCGTCAATGAGGCGGCCGGCCCCGACGCCCTCGATCTTCTTAAAGATGGACCCGACGCTCGGCTCGGTATCGAGGGGCGGGTGCCGTTCGGCCCGCCACTGAAGATTGGCGTCCATGATTTCGCGCATCCGCTCCTCGTCCCCGGGCGTAAGCTGAAACGTTGCCGAGAGCACAATGTCGTCTCGGTCGTGGAGGATCGAGTAGTCGTACCCGAAGTCGAAGTAGTCAACGTCCACCGTTTGTCGGTCGCCCTCCTCGGTCAGAATGTCGGCCGCGTGAACGACCTCTTCCAGAAACATCGTGCGTTCGCGTTCCGGGGGAGGGGAGAGAAAGTGCAGGTTTTGCCAGAGCGCGCCCCCGACGGTAGAGGGGATGCCCACGTAATGTTCGAGTCCCGAGAGGCCCGCCGAGACGGCCCGCTCGATGAGATCGGGGTACACGATGGCTCCGCTTTCAGCCCAGAGCCGGTTCGTGGACGGGTCTACCTCTACGTGGCGCGCCCGATTGTGAATCACGAGCCCCCGCACCCCCCGGTCTCCTACGATGACGTTGGCACCGGTCCCAAGGAGGAAGAAGGGGAGGTCGTACGTTCGGGCAATTCGAAGCGCAGTGGCGAGCTCGTCGGCCGAGCGGACGGCCACGTACCAGTCGGCCGGTCCTCCAATCTGAAAGGTGGTGTGGGGAGCGAGAGAGACTGTCTGCTGAAGAGCCTCCCCAAAGGAGGTTTGCAGGGCCTCCCGAGCAGAGGACGGCAGAGTGGTAGGCATGCGGAGAGTAGAAGACGAAAGGGGAATGCGGGTGAGAGATGTATAAGCGAACTCCCGCCCGATGTTTAAAAATCCCTCTTCTCAGAGTACGGAATGCGGCAGAGATAAGGATGAATACAATCGATTTCACCTTTGGCGTGTCGTTGAGTGAATGGACAGAGGAAGGCCGCCAGGGGGACGCGAGGTCAGTGAGAGTCGGCGTCATCAAGCAAATCTGTCTACTCTCAGGGCGAGGGACGATTCTTGAGTCGCCGGAGGATGACGTTTGCTCACATCTCAGGGAGAGAAGAGACACGAATGTACCGACTGAACGTCGAGTACTTAATTAAAAAAGCCCGGAATAAACGTTCAGTCGCGATGCGAATAGGTTAAGTGAAAAGTACAAACTATTTATTATTTTAGGTATATTTTTGCGAGAACTAGTAAAACATGTTCATTTTACGAGTTATTTCTAGTGTATAGAAGTTGGTGTACTGGAAAAATATAGTATATATTAAAGTTAATAATATCGAGCCTGTAATGATACCGTGGGTACAGTAATCTATTTAAAAGCTCTCATTAAGGAAGGTAAATAGTAATATTACCATTTAAAAGAGTTCTGAGTCTTGACAAGTTGGTCACCTAGGTATTATTGATTTGGCACTTCCAATTGGAGAAAAGTGTATCCTACCTCATTGTGGAGTAGTAGGTAAGGTGGTATTAATGCCAATGTTGGGAGGAGATTTCGCCGGTGCTTTTCTCTACTAGGAAGCTGTTAGGTTTGCTGGTTCAGTCAGCCGTCCCCGCCACCACGGCGTTCAAAGCAGCCGGAGGGCGGGTACATTCTGCAAGTGGATTGAGCAAAATGCCCCACCGAGTGACGTTGAGCGTGTGATGTGAAACGTCCCTGACCGATTAGAGAAGAGTCGGTATCTAGCCCCCAAGGAGGGCCGATGGTCGACGTACTTCTCTTGGAACGGTCCGGTCTGTTCCGAACCAGTTCGGAAAAGGACGTGTGACTGGATCCGGTCTGAGGTGAGGGGCCGGGGCGCAAACCTACTCACGACACCACACCATCGCTTTTTGAACATCCAAATAGCCAAAGCATGAATACAAAGTTACTACCGATCCTCGTCGGGCTCATGCTGGTGCCGGGGCTCGTCTTCGCCCAGCAGGGTACTGTACGGGGGACCGTAACCGATGCGCAAACAGGGGAAACGCTGCCAGGAGCCTCAGTGCAAATACCAGCGGAAGGTATTGGGTCTGCGACGGACGCCGAGGGGAATTTCTCTTTCCGAGCTCCCGCTGGGGAAGAATACGTGGTTGAGGCGTCTTTTGTCGGATATCAAGACAGGAGGCGCACGATTAGCGTAGAGTCCGGCTCCACGACGCAGATTCGGTTTGAGCTCCAGCCCGCCCAGGCCGAGATTGAGGAGGTCGTCGTAACCGGTGTCTCCCGAGGGACGGAGACCGGCAAGATTGGATACTCCGTCGATAAGGTGGGAAGCGGGCAACTTGAGAACGTGCCCGCCGAAAATCCAGCGGATGCCCTTCGGGGGAGTGTTTCGGGAGCTCGAATTGTCCGACCCTCTGGAGAGCCCGGCTCAACGCCTCGAATTCGGCTTCGGGGGTCGGTCTCGATTACCGGGAGTCAGGATCCACTCATCGTGATCGACGGTGCGATCACGCAGGGTTCCCTGGAGGACATCGACATGCAGAACGTGAAGTCGATTGAGGTGATTAAGGGGGCGGCAGCGGCCTCGCTGTACGGTTCTCTCGGAGCGAACGGTGTGGTGCAGATTATCACCAAGACCGGTACTGAAGAGGCCGAAGGAGAAACGGCCGTGCGCGTTCGCAACGAGGTTGGTTTCTCGCAGCTCGCGAACAAACTTGACCTTGCGACTCACCACAATCGGGGGACGATTGAGGATGGAGAGGTCACAAACCAGTACCGGCCGAGTCCCAGCGAGTCGTCGGACTGCAACGCCGCACCGTGTTCTCCCTACTCGCCTCTTCCGGGGTCGCTGAACGTCGTTGACAATGACTTCAGTCAGGTCTTCGACCAGCAGGAAGAGCTGTACACGCCCAAGCCCTTCTTTACCAACTACGTGTCCCTTGCGTCGAATCGAGGGGATCTGAATTATCTCGTGTCGTTCGAGAATCTGAACCAGGGCGGTGTGATTCAGGAGGCCGAGGGCTACCGACGGCGCAACCTTCGGGTGAACGTGGGAAATGACGTCACCGACTGGTTGCGGTTTGACGCGTCGACCCTCTTTAGCCGACAGGGCGGAATCGACATTGACGAGCAGGGCCAGGGGGACAACATCTTCTATGGCACGCTGCTCGCCGCGCCGGATCTCGATCTTGATGCCCCGGCGCCGGATAGCATTGATGCCCCGGTCAATCCCTTCGTGAACTCGGGGAATGCATCCAACCCGATATACACGCTGGCCACGAACAACGAAAGCTTTCGGGACTCGCGGATCCTGGGGAATTTCAGTGCCACCTTCGACTTAACGGATTGGCTCTCCCTCGACGGTCGGTTCTCGTACGACCGCGAGGAAAGCAATGCCAGCAACTTCACGGCCCGAGGCACGCTTCCGGCCAGTCCCACGGGCTCTCCAAGTGAGGGCAGTATTTTCAAGTCCCAGTTTATTGAGACCCTGACGGTGGCGACGGGCCGAGTGCTCCTCAGTCAGGACTTCGGAGAGTTGACGACAGAGTTCACGGGAACCTACACCTACGAAGAGCGAGAGCAGGAAGGATTTAATGCCAGCGGGAGCCAGTTTCTCGCGGCCGACGTCCCGCAACTCGACAACACGATTCCGGACAACTTGAACGCCGGGTCCTTCACGCAGACGATTCTTGCCGAGAACATTAGCGGAAACCTCGTGCTGGACTATCAGGATACCTACGTCCTCGACGCGGTGGTGCGCCGGGACGGCCTGTCGCTCTTTGGGCCCGAAGCACGCTACCAGACGTACTACCGGGTGTCCGGGACGTATCGGATGACGGAGGACTTTGATATCCCGAACGTGGGGCAGTTCAAGCTGCGCGGAAATTACGGGATTGCCGGTGACCGGCCGCCCTTTGAGGCGCAGTACGAAACCTTCGCGGTGTCCCCGTCCGGCATCTCGAAGCAGACCCTCGGGAATGAACGGATCGAGCCGGTAAACCTCTCGGAGTGGACTGTTGGAACCGACATTGCCTTCCTGGAGCGATTTATCTTCTCCGGGACGTACTCCGGTTCGGTTGCGGACAACCAGGTGCTGGAAGTGCCGCTCTCCGCTGCCGCAGGATTTAACACCCAGTGGCGAAATGCGGGAACCCTGGAGTCCAACAGCCTCGAGCTTTCGCTTCGGGGGACCGTCATCGACCAAGAAGATCTCTCGTGGGATGCCGGGATGACGTTCAGCAGAACCCGGCAGGAGGTCACGGAGCTTAGTCGTCCGCCGTTCACCCGGAACATCGGTGCGGCCGTTTCTCTCTTCCGCGTCGGCGAGAATGTCCCGTATGGGGCCATCTACGGGAACAAGCTCGCCACTTCGACGGACCAACTCCGGTTCAATGAGGATGGAGAGCTGTACGGATACTCCTCCGCGCTCGACAACACGGACGATGCGCTGACACGGGACGATCTCACGGTTAACGACGAAGGGTTCGTCATCGAGGAGGGAACGCAGTACACGGCCGACGAGCAAGCCTTCTACGTCACGGACGAGAACGGACAGAAGGTGACGCAGCAGATCGGCAATACCATTCCGGACTTTGCGATGGGGTTCAACACCACCCTCAACTACAACAACTTCACGGTGCACGCCGTGGCGGACTGGGAGAAGGGGGGCGACGTCTACAACTACACCAAGCAGCTTCTCATCTTTAACGAGCGGGCTGGCGTTGTGGATCAGGCCGACAAGCCGGAGGGCCGGCGCCACAACTTGAGTTATTATCTGAGTGGACCGTACAACCAGTCCGACCCCTCCAGCTACTTTGTGGAAAATGGATCGTACCTGAAGCTCCGAGAGGTTTCGCTCGGGTACACCATCTCCCAGGATCTGTTGCAGGGCATCGGCATTGGCGACCAGTTGCGGCGTGCGGAGCTTAACCTGTCGGGCCGCAATCTCGTCACCATCTCGCCGTACAGCGGGTACGATCCTGAGGTATCGGTGCAGAGCGGAGATGGGGACACGCAGCCCACCAACTTCAAGGTGGACGACTTCGGATATCCCAACTTCCGGAGCTACACCTTCTCTCTGGAGCTGCTGTTCTAGGATCCCTCCGCTTGCCGACGGTCGGCCGCACGCAGCCCTGCGTGCTGCGTGCGGTGACGGCCTCTCCTCTGTGCTCTCAACCTGATATCCGACCAACGATACCGAAGTTATGAACCTTTCAGTTACACACGGAATGGTCCGGTGGGCGACGCCCGTTGTGATCCTTGCGCTCGTACTGGCCCTTCCGGGATGCGACGGACTTGCTGATCTGAACGTCGACAACAAGAACGCCCCGAATCGTTCGGAAGCACTTGCTCGTCCCCAGGATGTCGTTTCGCTGCTCTCGGGAGGCTACCGTACCTTCTATCAGAGCGTGTACGGCGGATCGGGCGGAGGGGCTGCGTTTTACGCTCCCGGCCCGCACCTGGATGCGTATGCGGACGCCCAGACCATGACGAATGCGTTCGCCAGCCTCTGGACCCCTTCGAAGGAGCCGAAGGAACGGTTCCAAAACTCTATTTCCAGTAATATCCCGAGTAACATCACGGAGCCGGTGTGGGGCCCGATGAACTCGGCCCTTTCCACTGCTAATGACGTCATCATCCAGATTGAGGATGAAAATCTGGACATCGTCATTGACGGGACCGATCAGACCCAGAGGGTGCTGGCCGCTGCCTACCTGCTTCGGGGATGGGCCCATGGACGGCTGGCCAACGTTTTCGACAAGGCCTACATCCTGACGAAAGACTCGAATCTCGAGGACCTTCAGTTTCAGCCCTACTCGGCAGTCGCCAACCAGGCAGTCTCGGACCTTCAGCAAGCCGCAACCATTGCGAGCAACAATGACTTCACGATTACTCGATTCCTGCCGTGGACGAGTGGCGTGAGTAGCTCGCAGTTTGCAGAGATTGCCAATACCCTCTCGGCTCGCGTTGCGGTGAGTAACAGTCGTACGGCGTCTGAGAACTCCGATCTGAGCAGTGTGGAGGGATACGCCTGGAGCGACGTGCTCACCTTCACGCAGAATGGCGTCGACGAAACCATTTCCCTCACGCTGGACGGATTTGTCGGCGAGTGGATCGATTCGTACCAGTACCTGAGCGTTCGGGTGAAGTGGTACTACCGAGTCGACAATCGGCTCATCAACCTCATGGACGCGAGTTATCCGGTGAAGTATCCGACGAACGAGGCGCAGAATGGAAATCTGTTGCCGAAGGCCGAGTCGGAGGATCAGCGGCTCTGTACGACGACCACGACCGGCACGGGGCCGCCCCCGCCGGACGCAGACTACAAGCCCTCGGGCTGCTACTTTGCCTACGTGACGGATCTGAGCTTCTACACCGTCTCGCGTGGCCCGCGCCTCTTCAGCAATTACTGGTGGGCCCGGCCGTTCGCTCTTCCGCAGGGCAGTGGGTCGTCGACGCCCTTTGGCGCGAGTTCGCGTCCCTTCTTCCTGCCGGTTGAGAACAACACCATGCAGGCGGAGGCACTCATTCGGGCCAACGGAGACGTCGGCGGCGCTCGCTCGATGATCAACAACGGCACCCGAGTCGAGAACGGAGGGCTCAGTCCCTTGTCTTCCAGCGCAGGAGAGGACGAGGTCCTGAATGCGATCTTCTACGAGCGGGATCTTGAGCTCTACCGGATGGTGCACGGACAGTCCTACTTCGACCTGCGGCGTCGCAGTGCCATGCAGGCAGGGACCCCCCTCCATCTGCCAGTGCCGGCCAGTGAACTTCAGACCGTTCAGGCCGAGAACTACACCTTCGGCGGGACGAACTTCACGTCGGAGTCCGGGACGGCCAGCGGCGACCAGGCGTGGTGCGAGCCGGTCAATGGAAACGTCACGTCCACGGGGAACGTCTCGCCCAACGGATGCGACGGACCGTACTCCGTGCCTTCGGGGAGCGCGCCCGACGCACAGACGTCTGCTGATGGGCCCACGCCTCCGCGTGCCGCCACGCAGTAGTCGTTCCTACACGCGATGAGTCCGAGATCCGGACTAACCTTTCAAGGGGCCGAGGGCGGAAATGTCCTCGGCCCTTTTTTATTCAGCGTGTTTGCTTCGTGGGGCATTGGCAATCAAGAGGAGGCTGTTTCCTCCGTTTCATCGTCGGGTGTACAGGATCACGTTTCTCAGGCATGAACTGGACCCTTGGGGTAAAGCGTTCCACTGTTGCGGTTTGCCTC
>JAHENZ010000197.1 GCA_018609755.1 Salinivenus sp.
CTCTACTTCCTCGGCAGCACCAACCTCGGGCTCGACACCGGGTGGCTGGACATGAGCAGCTACGGACGGCCCACCACCTACGGCCTTTATGCCGTAGTGCTGTCGGCTGATGGCGAGTCGCCTCTGCTCCCCCGCAGCGACGAGGAGTCCTCCGATGGAAACGACAACGGAAATGGGGAGGAGAACGACACAGTGACCGTCGAAATTGACCGCGACGGTCTGAGTGAGCGCATCGTGTCCCTCGGTGAGCCGAAGGACACCTACAGCCAACTGCGGGCCGGGCCGTCCGGTACCCTGTTTTACATAGAAGAGCCCGCGCCGGTAGGAGAGAATCCCGGGGAGCCGACGCTCAAGCGCTACTCGTTCGAGGAGCGGTCGAGCTCGACCTTCATGGAGGGCGTGAGCCAGTTCCGGCTCTCCCACGATAGAAAGAAGCTGCTGTACCGTGCGGGCGAGACGTGGGGCGTCGTGCCCACCAGCGGCGATCCCGCGGCGGGCGACGGGGCGCTCTCCACGGACCTGGAGGCACGCATCACCCCGCCGGAGGAGTGGCAGCAGATCTACCGCGAGGCCTGGCGGTTCCAGCGCGATTACTTCTACGTCGAGAACCTGCACGGGGCGGACTGGCCCACCGTCTACGAGCGCTACCAGCCGTGGCTCCAGCACGCCCAGCACCGGCAGGACGTGAACTATGTCCTCGACGTGATGGGCGGCGAGGTGTCGGTCGGCCACTCCTACACCGGCGGGGGCGACGTGCCGGAGGTGGACCAGGTGCCGATTGGCCTGCTTGGGGCCAACCTCGTGGCGGACGACGGGTACTTCCGCATCGCCCGCATCTTCGAGGGCGAGCCGTGGACCGACGCTGCCGGGCCGCTGGCCGCGCCGGGCGTAAATGTGAGTGAGGACGACTATCTGATTGCCGTGGATGGCACCGAGGTCACTGCGGACGACAATCCGTACGTGCCCTTTGAAGGGACCGCGGGGAAGCAGGTCCTCCTCACTGTCAACGACGAACCGACCGCCGAGGGCGCCCGCGAGGTCACGGTGGTTCCAACGCAGAGCGAAGCGGAGTTGCGCCGCATCGCCTGGATTGAGGCGAACCGTCAGCGGGTCGATTCGCTCTCCAATGGGCGCCTCGGCTACGTCTACGTTCCGGATACCGGTGGGGGCGGCTACGAGCATTTCACGCGCAACTACTTTGCGCAGCAGGACAAGGACGGCATGATCATCGATGAGCGCTACAACGGAGGCGGCTCGGCGGCCGACTACATGGTGAACGTCATGAGTCGCCAGCTCCATGGATACTTCAGCAATCCGGTGGGCGAGAAGACGCCCTTCACCTCGCCGGGGGCCGGGGTGTGGGGCCCGAAGGTGATGCTCATCAACGAAATGTCCGGCTCCGGCGGCGATTATCTGCCGTACCTTTTCCGAAAGATGGACATCGGCCCCCTGGTGGGCACGCGTACGTGGGGCGGGCTCGTGGGCATCTGGGGCACGCCGCCCCTCATCGACGGCGGGGGCATCACGGCGCCGCGCGGCGGCTTCTTTACGACCGAGGGCGAGTGGGCCATTGAGAATGAGGGCGTGGCTCCGGACGTGGAGGTGGAGATGACCCCACGCCTCGTGGAGCAGGGGCGCGACCCGCAGCTGGAGCGGGCGGTGGAGGAGGGCCTTCGCCTCCTCGAAACGCAAGACGTGGACCTGCGCGAGCAGCCCCCGGCCCCGAACCGCACCGAACGGCCGAACGGGAATGAGTAAAGTCCACACGCTGTTGCTTGCGCGCTGCCACCGTTCGGCATTGAGAATTTCATTCGTAGCGCCGTTGGAGTCCAACGGCGCTTCTGGACCGGCCGCTCACAGGGGCAAGCGTCCTCCGGATGTGTGCAAGCGCGAGCACGATACTAAAAACCTAGGTTAAGGTGTTTTGGCTTTCGTGTCGAGTCTCTCGCGCTTGCGGCGGAGTTGCTCCGTCGGCGAGAGTCCGTAGTCGTATTCGAAGAGAGCCCCCATCCACGATCCGTACTGGGGATTGGGGAGGGCAATCCAGCGCGTCCCCCAGAAACGGGCGTGCCGATCGGCCATGCGCTGGCGAGCGGCGAGCGTCGTGTCGGCGGGCTCCGTGAAATCCCCCAGATTGTCGCCCACGAGCAAAAGCACGCGATAGCGCTCTGCCACCCAGGCACGACGCGGGGCTTTCGGCTCCCAGCCGGGCCGCTCGCCCTGCGTCAGTACGGCGTCCGGCGCGTCCTCGACCGGAAAGCCCAGTTCCCGGAGATTGTCGCGCGTGGAGGCTTCCACGCTCGAATCCCGGTTCGTGAGGTAGATGACCTGCACGCCCATCGAGTCGGCCTGTCGGGTAAACCGGCGGGCGCCCGGCACGGCGTCGGCCTGCCGCTCGCGGCACCATTCGTTCCAGCTTTCCGAGTCGTAGGACTCGTCGTTCTGGATGAGGCGGGCCTGGTATGCACTATTGTCGAGGACGGTCTCGTCCACGTCCAGCACCACGGCGGGCGGCTTGTCGCGGTACTGCGTGGGCGGCTGCTCGGCCTGTTCCAACGCGGCGGTCCAGCTGGAATCGGCCAGGGCCCGCTCCATCATGACCGACGCCAGGCGGTAGGCGCCGCGCGTCACGCCGTCGTACTCGACCGCCGTCTGCCCCCAGAGCGTGGCGTCAAGATTCGGGTGGCGCAGGCGGGCGCGCTCCTCCTGGGTGGCGAGGACCTGTTTAAGACTGTCGGTCACGCGGGCGAGGCTGTCGGCGCGGGCCGCGGCGGGGGAGGAGGCCGATGAGCGGGGCTGCGTCGTGCCGCAGCCGCTCGCAACGAGGACCAGTGCGCCGAGGACGCAGAGACGGAGATAGATTTTGGACGTGCGGAGGATAGTCATCGACGACTCGGGCTGATGAGGGGGGCATTCATTTCGGACTCGGCACTATCGAGCGACGTATGGAGCGGGGGCGGCCATGATCCGCATCTCCCGTCCTTAGAACCTGTTTCAATTTACGAACGTCTCCACAGCGTCCGGTTTAGACGAACATGCGCCCCGGTTCTGCGTGCAGAATGAACCGATTTTTCTCATTTTTGCCAGGTGTTGGTGACGATGGTCGGCTTCTCAGCCCAAGATGTGGCGCTCTATCGCCAAGTGTACTGATCCGTACAGGAGGTCAGGAAGACCGTTCGTGCTCAAATAGAGTACGGTCCCCTGCTTTCTGGGGACTACGTTTAGATACGTTCGCACAGAGGATCGGGAAACCGACAGTTGTACCTGAACTCAGAGTCGCTTTTCAATGACTCTCAACGTCGGCGGCCCCATTCGAGACGTAGTCCGTCTCTGGGCTGCGTTCTTCATCTCCCTGATCGTCAGCCGCTTCATCGAGTACGGGCTTGTGCGCGCCCACCACTCGTTGGACGTTGTGCTGTGGAAACACCAACTCATGGGGCTGCTCCATGACCTGGGATTTTCTCTGCTCCTGTCGATTGCTTGCTTCGGGACATATCTGGTTCTATTCGCGCTTCTGGGTCGAACCGTGGCGTTTTGGGGGACGTTGCTGAGTCTCGTGCTGCTCGCCTTTGGGCACCTTGCCCTCATTCGCTACTACACGGCCACCCTGCTGCCGCTCGGACGGGACTTCTGGGCCTACGAGCTGACGGAATTGATGGAAACCGTAGAGACCTCCGGTGCCGACAACACCGTCTTCTGGGGGTGCGCCCTCGTCCTCGTGACGGTGTGCATGGGCGGCGCCCTACTGCTTCGGAGGTGCTCCATGCCCGACGTTGTCCCCTACTCTCTCATTGGACTTGCGCTCGCCAGCTTGTTCGTGTCGCCCCCTCGGCTCGACGTCCACCGTCCTGCCGCGAAATATCTGGCCCCCAACAAGACGGCACACTTTTTCGCAGAGAGTGTCACCTGGGCCTTTGGTTCGGAGTCTGCAGGGTACAACACCGAGAGGGCCGGTCCTAACAACACCAGAACCGCATGTTCGTCCTCCCGCACTCGCGAGTATCCTTGGATGTACCGCGCCGACTATGACGACGTACTGGGACCGTTCTTTGATCAAAACGCCTTGCAGGCGACAGATCGCCCTCCCAATCTCGTCTTTATCGTGTTCGAGGGATTGGGAAAAGCATTTGTCGGCAAAAACGCACCGTACGGCGGCTTTACACCGTTCGTCGACTCGCTGGCACAAGAAAGTCTGTACTGGAAAAACGTTCTGAGCACCACGGGGCGCACGTTCGGGCTCATGCCGTCGCTCTTCGGCTCCTTGCCCTTTGCGGATCGGGGCTTCATGGCGATGGGAGCCGACATGCCTCGCCACCAGACCTTGATTCGTCTGCTGGGCGAGAGGGGCTATGACACGCACTACTACAGCGGCTTCAACACCTCCTTCGACAACGTCGGCCAATTTCTGAAGCGACAGCAGATCGACCGGATCGTCGATGATTCCGTTCTGCGCAAACACTCCGAGAGCGATTTTGCCGATCAGAACTGGGGGTACCCCGACAAAGAAATGTTCTCGATTGCCTCCTCCCTCATCGACACCGTCGACCGGCAGCCGCGTCTCGAAATCTTCCACACTCTGCAGACCCACGACCCGTACGTGGTGCCGAATCCGGAAAAGTACAACCGTCGCTTTGAACGGCGACTCCGAACGCTCTCTCTTTCCGAGAACGAGGAGGCACGCTATCGGACGTATCAGTCGGAGTTGACGACGCTCCTGTACACCGATGAGGCGCTCCGACAGTTCTTCGAGTGGTATCGGGCGCAACCCTCGTACGAACATACGATTTTCGTGATTACCGGCGACCATCGGCTGATTTCCGTTCCACAGGCCACTCAGGTTGACCGCTATCACGTTCCGTTTCTCATACACTCACCCCTCCTGTCTACGAGTACCACGTTCTCCTCGGTCTCCACCCACGCCGACGTGACCCCCACTCTTCTCGGCTTTCTGCAGGAGAATACCGACCTGTCATTTCCTGGACGGGCCCACTGGCTGGGCACACAAATCGATACGACCCGGCGGTTTCGCAACGTGCACTCGATGGCGCTGATGCGCAACAAGAACGAGCTCATCGATTACCTGCACAGGGACTACTACCTGGCCGACGAGCAGTTGTACCGCTTGACGGACGGGATGGCGCTGACGCCCGTCGCCAATCCAGAAAAGCAGGCCGAGTTGGAGCAGCGCATGGCCCACTTCGGGCAAGTGAACCAGTACGTGACGCAGCAGAACAAGCTGTATAGTCCGGAGGTGCAGCTGAGCCAGCTTCCCCCCACGACGCCCTTTCGGGCGGCCTCCATTGCACGACGCCCTCGCCGTTCCCCGGCAGGCGATCGGTCCCGTGCTCGCACGCCTCGTAGGGGAGGGGACGAACGCGTCCGAGCAGTTCCGGCCGGACCGGCAGAAAACCGTCGGTGAGCCTATGCTGTGGGCGTCCTCCGGGCCAACCCGACAATGTCAGGCAACGTAAAAGATAGTCCCCCTTTGACGCGTTTCTACAGACCGATTCTTTAATTCCATGGCTGACAACACACTCTTCGAGTTCGAGCAGACGTTCTCTCGTTCTA